>CALKIX010000001.1 GCA_937995665.1 uncultured Hellea sp.
CCCCTAAACTTTCCGTTATCTGCTGTTAGTTAACCTTGCATTTGCTTCGTGTATTTGTCACTTTCAGCATAGTGATAAGAATAACGGGAATAACAATGAAAAATAATTTACGCCGCAGCTTAACCGTAACGAGCGCTGCAATTGTTTCGCTCAGTGTCGCGCAGGTCGCACTAGCGGCCAAAGCGCAAAGAAAAGGGGTTTTTGACAAGGATATTGCCCCCGCCAGTAAATTCGATCTCAGCCATTGGAACATCACCCTGCCTGTTGATTTGGATAAAGATGGCAAGCCTGATAGCATGACGGTGAAACAGCTAAAAAAATACTCTCATCCCGACTTCTTTTACTTAAATGATGATGGGCATATGAGCTTCGCTTCGCCCAATAAGGGCTTCACCACCAATAACACCTCTAATACGCGAAGCGAGCTCCGCTATATGCTGCGCGGGACAAATACACGGATCAAAACCCATGACCCGCGCAATAACTTTGCTGTACTAGCGCGCAAAGGCTCTGATAAATTTGGCTCGGTAGGCGGCAAGATGGAAGCAACGTTAAGGGTCGACCATGTTGCGCTCAATGCAGGCAACCCCAATAAAGGCCCCGCTTATTCTGCTGTGGTGGGCCAAATTCACGGTATTAAGTCTGACAATAATAAGGGCGGATTTAATTACGGTAATGAGCCGCTTAAGATTTACTATAAGAAATTCCCCGGCCACGCCACGGGCTCTGTCTTTTGGAATTACGAGCTTAATCTGGCTAAAAAAGATCCTAAGCGCCGCGATATCGTCTATCCGGTATGGGGCAATGATTGGAAAAACCCCGCTGATCCTGGCGCGGCGGGTATCGCGCTTGGCGAAGAATTTAGTTATGAAGTCAATGTGCATGAAAACATCATGTATCTGACATTTACAAGCGCCAAACACGGTACGAAGACATTCACAAAGAGCCTTGTAAGCCAACATGGCGCGGCGGGCGAAATGCTAACCGATGATAATAAATACAGCTATGGTGGGGACTCGCTCTACTTTAAAGCTGGCGTCTATAATCAGTGCAGCACCTCCGATAAAAAGGGAGAATGGTATGCGGGCTGCGGCGGGACTGGAGTCTGGGAAACGGACAAAGCCAATGGCGATTATGCGCAGGCGACTTTCTCTAGACTCGTTGTCGGGCCTTCAACACCGCCTGTTCAATAAGTTTACGGCAAAAGTTTCTCAAATAAAAAGGCCGCTAGGTAATAGCGGCCTTTTCTGTATATTAATGATAAATGCTTCTACGATTATTCGATAGGCGAGAGCAGCTCTGGTGAGGTCACAAGCTGGCGTACGCCGTGAGATTTTTTCTCTTCGAAAACATTGCCAGATTTCGCCCACGCATTGAGTGAGTTGATGTCGACTTTGGCGCATTGCGGGCGCACGCTCCATGTGACTTTCAGCGGGGAGCAAACAGCTTCAGTATAGCTTGGCCCTGTGGTTGAACCGCGGAACACAACGGGCTCGCCAGTACCTGTTGGCAGGGATTTAGGCTGATGCAGCCCGCCAATGACATTGCCCTCATAACCAAAGCTCGTAAAGTCGAGCGCATTTTCATCGTTCACCACAAGAAATGTTTGCGCCTCAACGCGAAGGAGTGGATCTGTACAGCTATCAGACAGACACGAGCCAAGCCCTTTGCCCGGCGTTATATCACAGCTTGTATGAACCCAGTGAACTTCGATAGTATCACCTGGCTTTACATAACCAAACTCATTTGAGGCGGGCGCTGTTAGCTCTTCAGCTGTTAGGCTCTTTGTGTCATTACACGCATAGCCGCCATAGCCTGTATCATTGACGAAGACGCTAAAGCCGGGGCCTTTATGCTCGGCATTTGTATGGGTGTGAATATTACAAAGATTCATTTCTGTAGCGGCCGGCGCCATTGGGAAATCATCAAGGTTTAAACCGTGCTTGCTAGAAATATCGCGCGGTGTTTGCGGGCCAAAGCCTTCGCAAAGCGCAGCTTTAGAGCTTGCATGTTCGGTCACGACTTCGGCGGCTTTTTCTTCGGCTGTCTGCGAGGAGCAAGCCGATATAAGAAGCGCTGTTGACGCCATTAAAATCATGTTAATACGCATGATGTTTTCCCTCTGTAAGTAACGCATGATGTTTTCCCTCTTTGGATTATGTGACTAATGTAGTTCAGACTAAAATATAGCAGAAATAACATTTCAGTGAACTACAAATATGGTCGCACATAATTTATAGCTTATCTGGTCGCTTAGGCAGGATTATATGGCAAGGAAGAATGGTGGAGATTGATTTTCAGCTCACCCTTTTCGCCGCGAATATAACCAAAGCTAAATTCCACTTTTTGTACACTTCCATCAGGGGCCGTGAAGAAGTAATTCCCCATAGAGGTGGCACTTTCACTATTTGTATATATGCCTGTCACGTCCCAGCCAACAGCTGTCCAACCTTTGATGGCAAAGCCAGAATCTTCACTGTCTTCAGAGCCGATGAAATAGGAAAGGGCGCCTTCATAAGTGCCGCGAAATTGCTCTTGCGCGGCCAATGTTGGCTTGAACATAATGTCGGTCAGGCCATAAGCATATAGGGAGTTAATATGCTCTTTAGCGCGGGCCTTAAAGTCGCCACCCTCGGCGTGGGCTTTTGCGATGGCCACAATGCCTTCGCCCCAAGCCTTTTGTACGGCGAGGACTTCTTCTTTCGTGATATTCGTCATTTTATCTTGGCTCCGATTTTTTCAAGCAGCGGGATGACATACAGGCCTAAAAAAGGCAACAGTTTTCGAGCTGAAAATTCTTGTTGCACCATACGATGTTGCACGTCAAACTCACCATAATTGTAACGATATTGCGGTTCACCTTTCAGGCGGGGTTAATCTTGCTGTAGGTAAGCTGAACAAGCTTGTAAAATGAGCTCATGGGAGGTTTTAAGATGGCTTTAGTTTTTAAAAAGGTCTCTCTGCAATCTCGAAGACTTTGCGCGGTGGCGCTTATGATGTCCGCGGCCTTAATCGTAACGGGCTGTGCGACGACAGCGACAGGGGCAAAGCAATCCTCAATTGTAGGCCTTAACCCTGGGCAACCCTTAAAAGCGCAAGCGCCTGCGGGCAGCGTTTTAGCCGTTATCCGCTATCCTGCCGTTGTTGAAAACTCAGCCAAGGATTCTTATTACAAAGCCTTTGAGAATTCAGCCATTGGCGGGGCTATTGGAAGGGGCAGTGAGGCCTCCGAAGTCGAGGGGATTGCTGATAGCGTGATTGTAAAATCTAATTATTTCGCCCTGTCCTTATATAAAGAAATGGCCGCGCGCCTGCCAGAGCATACGGTTCTGCTCTCGCCTCATGCCGTTAAACTTGGCGCAGATGGACAGCTCACCTCTGAGCCTTTTACAAAGGCGGAAAGCCTTCCGAGCGTCGTGAGTGTTGATTTTGCGACCTACTCATTCCCCGATGTTAGTAAGATGATGGGCAGCGAGCCGCTGACCTTTGGCGACCTCGTCACCCCGCTTGTGAGCGTGCGTACGGACCATATTGCCTCTACGCCAACTCAAGGTGTTCTTTTTGCCAGCGCGCCCCTCATTCCCTATGCAGCGGGTAATGGGCGCAATGATGCGGTTGATTCCCTCAAGACGCTACAGCGCGGCCAGCTTGAAGCGGGCGTACCTGAACTTGATTTTATCTCTTACCTGACCAAGGGGGAGCGCGTGAATGTGGCCGCCGCGAGCCTTAGAAGTGGTTTGAAAGAAAATATAGTCACGGCCTATCCGGTTGAGAAGATTAAACTCGACGGCGTTGCGCTCTCGCAATTAGAGCAGAGCAATGATGCCTCGGTCGATCCTCTAGAGCGGGTCTTCTCTGATGCCATGGCTGATCAAATTGTGCATATCATCAATAATACGGATACAAAGCGTGCCGTTATGGCCAATAAAGCCGCGGCGATTTCAAGCTATGATCCCTCTTTAGCGGCGCTCACTTATGTAGGCTCGGATGAGGTCGATTATAATGCGCGTTTGCGTTATGCAGAGCGCTTGCTCGATGCCGAACGTAAATATCTTTCCGTTCAATCCTTGCGCGTTTTCGACGGCGTTCATAACGGCGAGATGGGCGTTCAGATGCGCGATATGATTCTCGCTGAGTATGATGTCTTAGAAGAGCGCCGCAAGCTTGCGCGCAAACAAAACCAAGCAGCAGCTTTTGCAGTCTTAGGCGCCGTCGCGGCGGGCGCGGCCATTGCCAGCGGCCCCTCAGGAAGCGATTGCACAACGGTTGAATGTCAAAGGCGCGCGCAAAGGACCAATGCTGGAAATGCTGTTTTAACGCAGCTAGCGATCCAAGGCGCGCTCATTGCCACGCAAGAGGCCATTGCGCTGAACTCACGCTCCAAAGCCATAGGGCGCAATTATTTATCCTCTATTGTGCCTGCACTAGAGCAGCAAACAAGCGTGACCGTTGACTTGCTCGATAGTAGCGAAACGATTACGGCCATTCGCTATGAAGATTTGAAATCAAAGCTACAAAATCTATATTCAACGCGTCAGCGCTCGCTAGATACTGTAGCCACGCGCTGCGGATTTAATACGGGCAGCGGCTCTGTGGGCACATGGATGGGCGTGTGCGAAGGCGGGCAAGCCAATGGGTCTGGCGCGGGTGTTGTCCAAAATTCAGATGGTACACTGGTTGAGTATTATGGCTATGCCAGCGGCGGGATGCCCAATGGAGCTGGCCTTATGCTCGTGCACTCAGCCTCCGGAAGTCAAGCGCTTGAAGGCAATTTTGTCAATGGCCGCGCCGAAGGCCCTATTCGCGTGTCAAAATCTGGACAGTCCGACAGAATTCGCAGCTATAGCGAGGGCCAAGATATTGGCGCGTCCTCAGCGCTGCCAGCTTCGCCATTTAACCTGTCTGTTGTGCGTTAATGCGGCTTAGCTTCATATTTTTATCATGCGCCGCAGCTATAGGCTTTGCGGCCCTGCCTGCCTTTGCGCAATCTAGTGCGGGCGAGGTTGGCGCTTTGCCAGCGGCATATTCCGCGCCTAAACAGGCCCAAAGAAACCCCGATTACTGCATCAACATTCTGGCGGAATTTCCAGCCGATGATAATGAAATCCGCTATCAATTTCTGCGCTTAACTGAGGAGATGGCGCGCGATATGACGCCCGATTTTCGCAATGCGCTGGATAAATATGGCGATTGGCAAATCTCGGCTGATAGTTCCATGCTGGGCGTTATTGAAGACATCGCTAACCCCGTTCTGCGCCAAGCCGCGCCAGAAATTACTGTCGCCAATATGGCCTATGTCATAGACTTTGCCACGATTTGCGAGCCTTTTATTTCGGGTCAGATAAAGAGCTTAGAAGCCTTTGATGGCACGCTGACCGAGGCCAGCTTTAATGCCGTGATTGTGGATGACGCGCTATTTTTGCGCCAAATTTTATCGGATTCAATGCACCGTCTTGGAGCTGATGGGGATGCTCTTTTTGCGGGCTCAGTTGCGGCCTATTCTCGCGCCCTTGTTACCACACGCGACGCTGCGGAATTTTTAAGTTTTGAAGATGAGTTGGGCGATCTCGAAGCGCTTTATATGGATGATCTGGATGGACGCCTAAAGCGCTCGAATGATGTCATCAATGAAGAGATGGACACGGAAGTGCTAGGCGATGCGATTGCACTCAATGATTCCTTGATGGAAGCTGAGAAGCGCAAAGCCAAAGAGCGCCAGATTTACTCTCTTATTCGTATCTTAGGCGGCGGCGGTTAATGCGAAGAAATAGGCGCAATATTTCCGTCTTTTCGATCTCTGCACTGGACTTATTTGCTGCCGCGCTTGGGGCCTTCATCCTGATTGTTTTGGTCTTATTCCCCTATTACAAATTAGGCGGCACGGATGTGTCTATGGAAGAGCTAGAAGAGCTCGTCAAAAAGCGCCGCCTTGTGGCCAGCTCGACCCAGACCGAAGTGAGTAAAATTCGCGCCATTCAATCTGAAATCCGTTTGCTAGATAAGCAATATCTGACCACTCAAGACGAGATGAGCAATATCGAAGAGCGGATCCGCGAAGTACAAAAACAAACGGCGGAAATTCAAATCCCTGACCCAAAACCTATCCCCGAGCCCGAACCCGAGCCGGAGCCTGATCCAGAACCCATTGACGAAACCCCGCGCAATATCAACCAAGGCGTGGAGTTCTCTATTTTGGGATTAGCGACCAATAAGAAACAAACTGCCATTGTGGTCGATATGTCAGGCTCCATGCGCTCGCATAGGCAGAATGTCGTGCAGGCGCTTAACGAAATTCTTGATGTTATGCAGGCGAGTAATAGCTTTGTGATTATCGGGTATAGGGGCGGGCCGACCTATGACAGTTTCCCGCGCAATGGCCGCTTTACACGGGCCGATAGCAATAGCCTATCCCAAGCGCGCAGTTTCGTCTCGGGGATGCCTAGCCGTTTTGGCGGGGGCACACCTACCCAAGCGGCGATGGTCAAAGCGCTCAACCTTCGTCCAGAATCGGTCATTCTCATTTCTGACGGGGCGCCAGATGACGGCACGGCAGGCGAGATTATTGCCAATGTCACAAACCGCAATCGCGGCCGCGCCGAAATCCATACCGTGGCCATTGGCGATTATACAAAAGATAAAGCGCTGACGATTTTTCTGCAAGAGCTAGCCAACCGCAATAAGGGCGACTTTGTGGGGAGAGCCCGATGAAGCGACGTGCAAGCCGAGATATCGAGGTGTTCTCAATGTCTGCCATTGACCTTTTCGCGGCGGCGATGGGGGCCTTTGCGCTGCTCGCGATTATTCTTTTGCCTTATTATCAAAGCGAAATTCGGGAGAACACGCCTGATAATGCGCTCTCTGATTTGCTACGCGCCGCCGAAGATAGCCAAACAGAATCTATTGTCAAAAAGAAGGCTTTGGAGGCCAAACGTTCCGCAAAGGCGCAAAATGTCTCTGATATTAAAAGCGATGCGCAAAAGCTTTTAGAAGTGCTGCGCGGGGCTGAGGCGGCGCTACTGGAAAAACAAGCTGCCGCAAGGCCTATTGCGGCGCCGCCTGTCCCTGAACCGATTGAGGAAGATCCCGGCCCAGCGCCTCAAGAGGCCAAAGTCTCCTTTCGCTTTTTGGGCATGAAAACCAAAAAGGACGACATTGTCATGGCGGTGGATATGAACCGCTGTATGGGCGGACATGAAGAGTCTATCAAAAAGGCGGCCTCGCGTATAATTACCTCGCTTCAAGATAATCATGCCTTGCGTATTGTCGGGTTTCAGCAAACGGATTCTGGCCCGCGCACGCGCATGTGGCCGACAAGCGGCGGGCTGACCCGTATGAACGGCGCCAATAAAAAGAGCGCCGAGGCTTATGCGGCAAGGCTGACCTCTAGCTTTGGCGGATCGGCCTCTATGCTCGATGCCTTCACCAAGATGATAAATGGGCCAGGCCAAGCCATATTCTTGGTCAGCGATGGCCTGCCTAACCCGCGCGCCAATAATGGGCTGTCGCCTTCGCGCCTCGCCCAAGAAATCACGCGCATCAATGGTGGGCGCAAGGAAATACATACGGTCGTTGTTGGCAATTATTTTGATTATCGCGGCACGGTAGAATTTATGGAAACCCTCGCCGGCAGCAATAATGGGAATTTTATGGCGCTGGCTTCAACGCGAAATGGTGTTTGCGACTAGCGCAAAAATGAATAGGATAAGATGATGAATAAATATTCCAGATTAGTCAGACGTATTTTTGTCTTCACCGTGGCCATCATTGCTGCCATTGTTGTGATTGGAATTATTCGCTTTACGGCCTCGCCGACCTTGCAAGAAATCCTACTAGATGCGGATGCTGATTTTTGGCCCTTTACAGTACAAAATATTATGTGGGTGGCTTTGTTCATTGGCTTTGGCGAGCTCTTCCTGCGCTGGTCTGCGGCCAGTGATGAAGAAAGTCAGCTCAAGCGCGGCTATTTGCCGACTGATGGCCAAGCGCTGACGGGCGAGCTTTTAGGGCGCATCAAAGATGGTATCGTTCAGCGCCGCTTTGGCCGCGCCGCTTTCCTGCCGCGCATGATTAGCCGTACCATCGACCAATATACGGTCTCGGGCAAAGAAGATCAGGCGATTTCGGTTTTGAACTCCTCGCTTGAGCTTTATATGCACGAGATTGATTTGCGCTATTCTATGCTGCGCTATCTCACATGGCTTATCCCGTCCCTTGGATTTATCGGAACCGTGATGGGGATTATGTTTGCGCTGCAATATGCGGGCGTGCCAGCCAATGCCGAAGCGGATGATTTCCTCTATCAAGTGACCTCGCGCTTGGGCGTTGCCTTTACCACCACTTTGCTCGCGCTAATTATGAGCGCGGTACTGGTACTGCTGCAATCGCTTGTTCAGTCCAAAGAGGAACGCGCGCTCAATGAAGCGGGGCAATATTGCTTAGATAACCTTATTCTTCGTCTTGGCGGGAAAGCATAATGAACGATATAAAAGATCCAAAAGATGATAACTGGCAAGCCCCGCATGAGCGCGAAGGCTTTGCGGTTAAAGAAGAGCGCGCGCCTTGGGGTCGCTGGATAGTTGGCTTTATTGTCTTAGGTTTGGTCTTAGCAGGCGCACTTTGGCTGGCCTCTAAAGTTGTTGTCCCGCGCGATTTGCCCGCGCAACAGCAGGTGGAGAAAAAGCCAGAAGAAAAGCCTGCCCCGACAATCGGCGCAGATGATGCGGCTTGGACGCGCGCGCTAGAAAAAGATACGCTGGCGGGATACCGCGAATATTTAGATGAATTCCCCAAAGGCAAACACGCCGATAAGGCCAAAGCCGAAATCGCGGCTTATGATGATAAAGCCTGGGCGCGGGCGCAAGGACGCGACACGATTGCAGGCTATGAAGAATATATAAAAGAGTGGCCCGAAGGTCAGCACGTCGAAAAAGCGCAAGACCGTATCAAGCAAATCAAAGATGCTGCCGAAGCGGCGCGCAAAGCGGCAGCGGCCAAGGTTGCAGCTGAAAAAGCGGCGTGGGAGCGCGCGGCCAATACGAATACGGTGCAAAGCTACCAGAACTATCTGGCCAGCCATGCCGATGGGCCAAATGCCTCCGAAGCGCAAAACCGCATTGACCGCCTCCAAGCCAGCGCGGCGGATAATGCAGCGTGGAACGCGGCCAAAGCGGCCAATACGGCGGCGGCTTATCAGCAATATCTGACTAGCTTTCCTCAAGGCGCTTATGCGGCCCAAGCGATTGTTGCGCTAGAAAACCTCCGCCCCACCGTGGGCAAGACCTTCCGCGACTGTAATGAATGTCCCGAAATGGTGAGCTTGCCTGCGGGCACGGCCAATCTAGGCGCGGGCGACACAGAAGCGGATGCGCGGCCTAATGAAAAGCCGCAGCGCCCCGTGACCTTTGCCAATATGTTCGCCATTGGCGTGACAGAGGTGACCTTTGCTGAATATGGCGCCTGCGTGAGTGCAGGCGGTTGTTCGGCCCTGCCTAGTGATAATGGCTGGGGCGGGGGCAACCGTCCTGTGATTAATGTCTCATGGGAAGATGCACAGAAATATGCGAGCTGGCTCTCGGCCAAGACGGGCAAGTCCTATGCACTGCCGACCGAAGCGCAATGGGAATATGCCGCGCGAGCAGGGGATAGCAATCCGATTGCGGGCGGCTCGCTCGCTGCGCTGTGTGCCTTTGCTAATGGGGCGGGGCAAGAAAGCGGCCTTAAATGGAGCAATAGCGCCTGTACCGACCCTGCGGTGGACCGCACGTTACCGGCGGGCATGCTGTCCGCCAATAAATTTGGCGTCAAAGACATGATTGGCAATGTCGCCGAATGGACACAGGATTGTAACACGCTGAACCTACGTGATGCCCCCACAGACGGGAGCGCGGATGCGCGCGGCTCTTGTAATCAGCGCGTTGTGCGCGGGGGAAGCTGGTTCTCAGGCCCAGCCGACCTGCGCTATGCCGCCCGCTTGATGCAGCGCCGCGGCGATAGCAATGATTTCACAGGGTTTCGCCTTATTCGCAAAACGGGACCTTAACGGCTTGTTCATAGCTTGCTCATGTAAAATGTGCTATGGATAGCCCATGATTAGGACTGTTTTATTCGCTTTGATGCTCTCAGGAAGCGCGTTGGCGCACTCAGCTAATGCCTATGCACAGGATACAACGCAGACGGATCAGTCTGAGGAAGATTGGCGGAATTCTCAGAAAAAAGAGGGCACGAGTACCGAAGAGATTATAGATATTATAGAGAATACCCGCAATTCTGGTGCGGGGAATGGGCGGGGGTTTTCACCCGTTGATGCCTTGCCTGAGGATAGCCGTCGCCACCTGATTAAAGAACGCGCGCGCCGCATGGCGCAGGCTGGCCCTAATGAGCCCGTTGATGTGAGCTATACCCCGTCCGAGGCGGCAAAGTCGGACACAGATCTTGAGAATGATGAAAGAGCCGCTTGGGAAGAACTTGCCAAAGGCATGAACGGCACCCAGCAAGCGGGCCAGCCGGGCCAACAAGGTCAACAAGCGGGTCAGGCAGGGCAACAAGGACATCAAGCGGGCGGCGGATTTGGTCAAGATAGTCAAGGCGGCTCCTCGCGCTCAGTTATGCGCGGCGGCTCTGCGAGTTCTGTTGCTGACATTTTATCTGGTATTAAAGGCACGGGGTCCGGCGGCGGCACGGGTCAAAGCTCAACTGGCCAGAGTTCTACAGGTCAGAGTTCTACAGGTCAGAGTTCTACAGGTCAGGGCCAAAGCCCGCAAGGGACATCACAGTCTTCCGGTCAGGCCGAAGCTGCTGCTGCGCAAGCGGCGGCGCAGGCTGCTTCTGAGGCTGCGGCTCAAGCACAGACTCAGGCGCAAAGCGGGGCGCAAGCCACAGGACAAGATCAAGCCAATGCCGCGCAGGCGCAAGCAAGGGCCGCTGCCGCACAAGCTACCTCTGCAAAAGCGGCTGCACAGGCCGCTGCTGCGGCGCAAGCTCAGGCTCAGGCTCAACAAACATCAGGGCAAACGCAATCCGCGGCTCAGGCGCAAGCAGAGGCGGCTCAAGCTCAGGCCCAAGCGCAAGCCGCTCAATCGGCCGCGCAATCTGCCGCCGAGGCTGCCAGCGCCGCCCAAGCCGCTGCTCAGCAAGCCCAAGCCCAATCACAGGCTCAAGCACAGCAGGCCGCGAATGACGCTCAGGCTTCCGCCGCGCAGGCCCAACAAGCTGCGCAACAAGCGCAAGCTAGCGCAGCTCAGGCCCAAGCGGCTGCTGAGGCCGCGAGCCAAGCCCAAGCTACCCAAGAGGCTGCCCAGCAGGCCGCGCGCCAGCGCGAAGCCATAAGCCCGCTTGACCGTATTAAGCAGGTTAACCGCGAGCAATCCTCATCGGGGTCGCGTTCCAGCGCTTATGATTTTTTGAAGAAAAACTGACGCGCTTCTTTAATTTTCGCACAATTTATTATGTCATTGCCATGTGACGCTACATGAACGCAAGATGAACGGAATTGAGCCATAATGGCTTGTTAACTCTAATTATCATTTTTTTTAATATTTTTGGTTTATCAGCACTTAACGTTGAGCCGCATAAGGCACAGCATGTGCGGGTTTCAACTGTTATATGGAGATATGAACATGTCTAAATACAGCCTTAAATCATTCGTTTTTAAGGGCGTAGTTGCGGTTTCATTTTTAGCTGCCAGTTCCATCACGGTCTCAGCTCAGAATGCTCAGAGTACAACGCTGAAACGAAAAGTTCAGCCGATTTCTTATTGGGTAAATGCGTCTTCGCTAAAATTTAGAGATAACCCCGTCGCGGGTACGGTTAAAGGCCGTCTCGAATATGGCCAAAAAGTCATGGCTTATTCACAATATGAAAATTGGGTTCGCATCTCGAAACCCGGCCAAGATGAGCAATGGGTAAATTCTGACTTTCTTTCCAATTCGCGCTTGTCATGGGCGAGCTATAATAGAACCGCGTCTCGCCGGTCCTCAGATGTTGTGTCTGTTCGGATTATAGACCCAAGCGATCGTAAAAACCGCATGTCGGCTGTGCGGGTCAAAACCTCCGAGCTCGGCAACACCCTGATTACAACGCGCCATGAAAGTGGGCAGGGTGTCTATTTCCAAAACCGATTTGTGTCTTGTGAGAATAATCAGCCTATTGGCGTGCGCCTCGTCGGTGAAGGTACGAGTTTTCTCGGCGCGCAAGACGATGTGCGCAATATAGCGCTTGATATATATTCTTCGGAAAAAATTGATGACACCGCAAGAAATGAGGTCGAAAGCGCTATTTCAGAATTTGCCTGTAAGGTGAGAGATTTCTAAAGTCTCTTAATCATCTGCTAAAGTGTTA
>CALKIX010000002.1 GCA_937995665.1 uncultured Hellea sp.
ATTACAGCTTCTTAGGTAACCCCCATGGGTGAGTTGCAAGCAGTTTCGATTATGAAGATATGGCCCTCCCCCAATTGGGTTCATTAACTTTATGGTCGAGGACCCTTCCCCAATTTATTGGGGGAGGGTTTTTTATGGCGAAAATTTCCCTTGTTTTCTCCTCATGAGCGCAGAAGCTGTAATGCCTCGCCTTTTCTGCTAGTCTTTACGTGGAGGGTCACTTTAGGAGACTATATGCGTAAATATTTTATGGTGATGTTATTGGCGGGTTTTTTAGCCCCTCAAGCTTCTTTGGCGTGTCCGTCTATAAATCAAAGCACTATTAAGGTGAATTGCGAGAGCGGTGTAAGCGTCTATCGGGGCACGCCCCTCGCTGCGCCAAATGTACGAGTTCAGCCCAAACAAAGACATGCAGCCTCTAAGACGGTTAACGCCTCACAGCAGGCTTTAATCGCAGCGCAAGAAAGACGCATTAACGCCCTTGAAGATAATCTCGAACGCGCCCATCAGCCTCAATCTCGTGGCCGCTACAACCGTAGCTTCAGTGTGCCTATTGGCGCTTTTGGCCGCGGGACTGGCTCTGGATTTGGCGGGCGTATTAGTCCGCGTTTTGTCAGAAGCGTTAGCTTTGGCCGCCAAGGCGCCTTTGGTCGCCGCCGCTTTTAAAGTTTAAGAACAAGCCGGGCAGGCGGGATCCCGCGGCAACTTTATTTTGCGGGCCTGCGTCGTCAGCCCATCATAAAGCCACAGCTTTCCAAATAGGGGCTCGCCCGCGCCGGTTATTATTTTGACCGTTTCAAGCGCCATGACCGATCCGATGATGCCGGCCAGCGCCCCTATGATTCCCACTTGAGAACAGGTCTGTGCATGAGGCGGTATCTCCGGAACCAAGCAGCGATAGCACGCATTGTGGCCATCATTTTTAAAGCAGCTAACCTGTCCGTTAAATCTGCCAAGTGCGCCTGAGACGAGCGGTATGCCCAGCGCAAGGCAGGCCTGATTAATGGCAAAGCGCGAGGCGAAATCATCAACCCCATCGAGGATAACATCATGGCCCGCTAAAAGGTCTTGCGCATTCTTATCGGTAAGGCGCACAGCATGGCTGCTCAATGTTACCTCTGGATTTATCCGTGATAGGCTTTGCGCCATACGCTCTGTTTTGGCCGCGCCAATATCTTCTGTTTGAAATTGGATTTGGCGCTGTAGGTTTGACAAGTCGACCACGTCATCATCAATCAGCGTAATATGCCCAATGCCCGCCGCCGCTAGATAGAGCCCAGCTGGCCCGCCAAGCCCGCCCGCGCCAATAATGGCTATGCGTGCGCCCAGCAAGGCTTGCTGCCCCGGTCCGCCAATTTCCTTTAGGACTAGGTGGCGCGCATAGCGGGTGACGTCATCGGGCTTCATACTTAGCCTCTCGCCCTAGTCAAAGAGCGGGGTTGATAGATAGCGCTCGGCAAAGCTTGGGATAATGGTGACAATGCGTTTGCCGCGCATTTCGGGCCGCGCGCCGACGATAAGGCTGGCGGCAATCGCCGCGCCTGAAGAAATGCCAACGGGGACACCGTCCGCGGCCGCGACATGTTTAGCCGTCCCAAAGGCCGCATCATTATCGATTTTGACAACATCATCAATCAGCTCAGTATTAAGCACATCCGGCAGAAAGCCTGCGCCAATGCCTTGGATTTTATGCGGGCCTTTTGTACCCTCTGAAATCATAGGGGAGCCTGTGGGTTCCACGGCGATAATTTGAATATCGGGGTTTTTCTCTTTTAAGAATTTGCCTGCCCCGCTGAGCGTTCCGCCCGTGCCCACACCCGCAATAAAGGCGTCCACTTGGCCTTCGCAATCATTCCAGATTTCAGGCCCCGTTGTTTTGTAATGAATAGCGGGGTTGGCAGGGTTTATAAATTGACCCGCTTGAACCGCGCCGGGTGTGGCCGCGCAAATTTCATCAGCCTTGGCCATGGCGCCAGGAATCCCGCCCGCTGCCTCGGTGAGCACAAGTTCTGCGCCGAGTAGCTTCATCATCTTGCGGCGCTCAATCGACATTTGCTCTGGCATCACCAATATGGCCTTATAGCCTTTGGCCGCAGCGGCAAAAGCCACAGCAATACCCGTATTGCCTGAGGTTGGCTCAACGATCGTCCCACCAGCCTTAAGCTTGCCCTCGGCCTCTAAGGTTTCAATCATCGCAATCCCGATACGATCTTTGACAGACGCAATGGGATTGAAAAATTCAAGCTTATAGCATAAATCCGCAGGCAGACCTTGAGAGATATTGGGGAGGCGCACGAGCGGCGTATTGCCCATCGTCTGCATAATATTGTCGTAAATTTTACCGCGAAGAAGCTCTGTCATGGAAAAGGTTTGTCCTGTGTGATTGCTAATTTTCTATACACGTTAGGCCAGTAAGCGCCAAGCCTTGTTGAAGATAGGTAGAGCGCGCCTTAATCTTGGCACTTTAATTTAATCGTCTGGCAATATTTCATTGCCATACCAAAGATATGTCTCAAACACCTCTCAGCTTAGATGCAGTTTCAAAATCCTTTCAGGGTAAATCCGCCGTGCGCGATGTTAGCTTTGAGATTGGCACGGGCGAGATTGTTGGATTTTTAGGCCCTAACGGAGCTGGCAAAACCACAAGCTTGCGTATGGCTTTGGGTTTAATTGTTCCTGATAGCGGCACCGTTAACCTCTTTGGCGCGCCACCTAATATTGATAATGCCTTTGGCCGCATCGGATTTTTGCCTGAAGAGCGCGGGCTTTACAAAAAACAAACCGCGCGCGAGTCGATTGCGCTTATGGCGCGGCTTAATGGTATGGGCCGTAAAGAGGCTTTCCGCACAGCCGATAAGATGCTCGATACTTATGGGCTGTCCGAGGCGAAGCGAAAAAAGAATAAAGACATGTCCAAAGGCATGGCGCAAAAAGTTCAACTCCTCTCAGCGATTGCCCATGACCCTGAATTTTATATTCTGGATGAACCTTTCTCTGGGCTTGACCCGGTCAATCAACAAGCGCTCGAAGAGATGGTGCGCGAGATTGCCCAGCGCGGGCGAACGATTTTATTTTCAACCCATGTGATGGAGCACGCCGAGCGGCTTTGTGACCGTATTATCTTAATGGCAAAGGGGCGAAAGGTCTTTGACGGCTCAACCGCGCAGGCGCTGGCCAAAGCGCCGCGCCGCCTCATCATTGCCTCTCAAGATGAACAGCTGACCGATACAATCACGCCATTTGCTAAAAAGATTGAGCCCCGCATGGATGGAAGTCTTGGGCTGACTTTAAAAGATAAGGCCGAAACACAAAGCGTGCTGGAGCGCTGCGTCGCTCAAAAAATTACGCTTGAGCGTTTTGAGCCTAAAGCGGCAACGCTTCATGATGCCTTTGTGGCATTGGTCGGGTCTGAGCCAGAGGCGGAGGAATTGTCATGAGATTGCCCGCCATAAATTTACGTCGCGCCCTGCTGATCGCGCAGCGGGATTATGTTGGATATGTGAAAACGGTCGGTTTTTGGGTGTCTTTCTTTTTGCCCTTTATCATGGGGGCTATTTTATTATTTGTCGCCTCGCGCGGCATTAATGTATCTCCCGTGCGCTATGAGGCTATTCTTGATGAGACAGGACAGCATAGGGCAGGGATTGAAGCGCTTCATGCTAGAAGCGCCTCCCAAGAGCTAGAAGCCATAACGCGCCGCCTGCTCGAAGCCTTGCCCAATGATGAAAAGGCGCAGGGCCTTGTTAAAACAATTGACGCGGAGGGATTTGACTCCGCGCGGGCGCAAATCAATGAAGACTTTCCGCTTATAGCAAGCCAGCTTGAAAAGGCTGAAACGGCGAGCAGTAAAATGGTCATGATTCCAGCACCCGCACAAACAATAGAGGCGATCAAGCCTTTTTTGGATGGTCAGGAGATGGCCCAATATGAAGGCGACGCGGTTAAGCTGAACGGGGTTATTCATATTTACGAGACCGATAGCCTGCAAGTGGATTACTGGTCTGCTAACTTTAATGCGCAAGAGGCGCAAAACTTAGCTACGCGATATTTTCGGGATTTAGCCACCGCGGATTACCTGGCCAAAGGCGGGCTAAATACAGCCGATTATTTTCAGGCCCGCAGCGAGGCTGTGCAAGTAAAGAGTTTTGACCCCACAAAAGTTGGCGGCTCTGGGGCTGGAAGTGAAGACCAAGCCGTCACCATTGCTGACCGCATGCCTTATTTCGTCGCCTTCGCTTTGGCCATGTATTTATGGATGAGCGTCTTTTCTGGCTCTTATATGCTTTTGACGTCTATGATCGAAGAAAAAATGAATAAGCTGCTTGAGATGATGCTGGCCACCACGCGCTTTTCTGAAATTATCTTTGGCAAGCTGATGGGCATTGCCGCGCTGACCTTAACCGCGACCTTGCCCTATCTCTTAATTGGAATATTTGGAATAGCGGGCGTTATAGCCTTTGGTGATAGCGCCGTAGGGGAGGGCATTATTTCCGCTTTTACGCCCGGTCTCTTAGGGTTCTTTGCTATCTTTTTAGTCTTAGGCTATATTTTTTACGGCTCGCTTTTTATTGCTTTGGGCGCGATGTCCGAAAGCATACAAGATGCTCAGACTTTAACCACGCCCATTATGTTTGTGCTGATGGCTTGTATGTTTGTGATACCGCTTGGCCTTTCCACGCCTGATAGTCCTATTTTGATTTTTGCGAGCCTATTTCCGCTATCCGCTCCCTTTGCCATGATTGTGCGCCTGCCCTCTGATCCGCCGCTATGGCAATTATGTCTGTCTGTGACATTGCTCCTGATTATGACTTTGGGCGTTATCGCGCTTTCGGGCCGTATGTTCCGTTACGGCGTTTTGTCAGGTTCAGGCGTGAAAGGCCTCACCGATTGGATCAAGCGTAAGATATTACGCCGCAAGACAAATTAAATTTTTTCCGTTATAAGCGGGATATGAGTGATCCATCTTTCATAGCTCGCCGCAATATTTTGCGTGCCATGCTCCCCATTGCGGCCTTTGACGGCTGGACGACCAAGTCTTTGCGCGCGGCGGTCAAAGCCACGGATTTGCCAAAGGGCGCCGGCGCGCTCTATTTTCCTGAAGGCCCAAAGGACGTCATCGCTTTTTGGGCAGAGCAAATGGATAAGCAAGCCGAAGAGTCGTTAGGCGCTATGGATCTGCCTCGTATGAAAATCAGAGATAAAGTCACGGCGGGCGTGCTCGCGCGTTTTGAAGCGATTGGCCCGCACCAAGAAGCGGCGCGGCGCGCTATGGCGCGTCTCGCCTTGCCTGATAGCGCAGGGCAAGGCCCCGCCCAGCTCTGGGCTGCGGCAGATACGATTTGGCGCGCCATAGGCGACACCAGCACAGATGGGAATTACTATTCCAAGCGCGCGATATTGTCTGCTGTGATTGGCTCAAGCCTTGCCGCATGGCTGGGCGATGATAGCCTTGATAAAGCGCAGGGCCGTAAATTTTTAGAGGCGCGCATTGCCAATGTGATGCAGTTTGAAAAGGCCAAATGGGACTTTAAAAACAAAACCAAAGATTGGCCTAATCCAGCTGAAATTTTGGGGCATTTGCGCTATGGCCGCCGCCCGCGCCGCCGTAGCTCGCGCGCGCGTTACTAGCTGCGCCTTTAGGCAGGGTAAGGCCCGATAATCTGATTGACGTGCCCCATCTTGCGGCCCTCGCGGCTTTCTTTTTTACCATATAGATGGATGAAAGTTTTCGGGCTATCGGCAAGGGTGCGCCAGCTTTCCGCTTCATCTCCAATAAGATTTGTCATGAGCATGGCATGGCTAGGCACAACATCGCCGAGCGGCCAGCCTGCAATGGCGCGGATGTGTAGCTCGAACTGATCCACGCAGCCCGCATCTTGTGTCCAGTGCCCTGAATTGTGAACACGTGGCGCAATTTCATTCACGATCAGGCTACCATCTTCCATTTCGAAAAACTCAGTGGCCATGACACCAACATATTCCAGTGCGCTCATAATCTGAATAGCAAGGCCTTGCGCCGCGCCGCCATCGCCGCTCGCTGGCACAGTACTTGTGTGCAGAATGTGATTCTTATGCACATTCTCAACGAGCGGGTAAGCTGCTGTTTCGCCTGTCACCCCGCGGGCTGCAATCACAGAGACCTCTCGCCGAAACGGCACGAATTGCTCTAGGATGGCTGGCGCATCTTTCATCGCGGCCCAAGCGGGTGCGATGTCGTCTTCGCTGCGAAGAATATATTGGCCCTTGCCGTCATAGCCAAAGCGGCGCGTTTTTAGAACGCAAGGCAAGCCGAGATGTTTCACGGCGCGCCGTAATTCATGTACGCTATTAACGGGCTCAAAATTGGCGACGGGCACTTTGGCGATGTCGCGGATGAAGGTTTTCTCTTTTAGCCTGTCTTGGGCGACATCGAGAGCGCGCACGCCTGGGTGCAGTGGCGCGGCGCTGGCCGCCATCTTGGCGCTTTGCGCGGGCACATTTTCAAACTCATAGGTCACGACATCGCAATGTTTGGCAAAGGCTCTAATGGCATCGACATTATCATAGGCCGAATTGGTTTGCCCCGCAGAGACACGTGCAGCAGGCCCCGCCCAGCTCGGGTCATAAATATGGCAATCAAAGCCAAGGCGCGAGGCGGCTAATGACAGCATACGGCCAAGCTGGCCTCCGCCAAGGATACCGATCGTACTACCTGGGGCTAAGGTGAGGTCTGTTGTCATTATCCCGCCGGATCATGTGCCACAGAGGCGGTCTGTTTCGCGCGCCAAGCATCAAGGGTTTTGGCAATCTTACTATCTGAATTGGCCAGAATAGATGCCGCGAGCAGGGCGGCATTTTTTGCTCCAGATTTACCAATCGCCAGTGTGCCGACGGGAACGCCGCCGGGCATTTGTGCAATGGATAAAAGACTATCCATGCCGGAGAGGGCTTTGCTTTCAACCGGTACGCCCAAGACAGGAAGGCGGGTCATGGAAGCCGCCATGCCGGGCAAGTGCGCCGCGCCGCCTGCGCCTGCGATAATTACTTGATAGCCCGCATCAACGGCACCTGTCGCAAAGTCATAGAGCCTTTGCGGAGTGCGGTGTGCTGAAATCACTTTAGCATCATAGGCAATGCCGAACTCATCTAAAATTGTGGTGGCATGTTCCATGGTCGGCCAGTCAGAGGTCGAACCCATAATAATTGCGATTGGAGCTGTCATGATGGCTTTTACGTAATGTCCCGTTTGAAAGCCACGTACAATACTGCCAAAAAATGGCCCGTCAATTTGAAAATATAGGGAAAAAATGCGCTAAATTGACCAAGCTTCACCCTTCATTAACCACAATACTATCAGCTTCTTTAACAACATTAGCGTAGAGCATGTTTTCGTAATCATTCGAACATGGCTGAGGAATACTATATATGTCTGGATCGCGCGTTTCATCGATACTTCAAGCGAGTGCAGACCGTGCCATGGAGCGAAATAATACGCTTGATGCAGATCTTATTGCTGAGAATGAAAGTCTAAATGGTGAGGTCGCGCGTCTACGCCTGCGTATTCTCGAGCTTGAGCGCTCCGCCGATACGGACCCGCTTGTCCCTGTTTATAATCGCCGCGCTTTTATGCGCGAAATTGTCCGCGCTCAAACGGTGATGAGACGTTATGATATGCTTTCATCTGTTATCTTTTTTGACCTAAATGGATTTAAGACCATTAATGACAGATTTGGACATGGGATCGGTGATAATCTTTTGAGAATGACAGGCGAAGTCTTGCTCTCTGGTGTGCGTGATTGCGATATGGTGGCAAGGCTGGGGGGCGATGAATTTGGCGTTTTGCTCTTTAAGACCGATGCGCGCACAGCTCACGCTAAAGCCTCGACGCTGGCTTGCCGGATTGCCGAGAAAAAAGTTGATATGCCTACTGGTGGCGTTGCAGTGACGACGGCGTGGGGTGTTGCGCCTTGCGAGGCTGAAGATACAGCTGAGCAAATTCTTGCGCGCGCAGATCGTGCTATGTATATCTCGAAGAAACAAAAAGATTAGGTCAAGCTTTTCTTTTAGCCTTATCTATTCTTAGTTTGCTCTTTTTAGGCAATGATGTCTGGAGTCGTTTGATTTTCAATAAATGTAATTTGATCTTTAAGTGAGAGTTTAATCTTCTTCATCCGTTGGACTTTCACCACATCCGCTACGCCTGTTTCTATTAGGGCGTTGATTTCATTATCAATGCGGCGATGCTCAAGACGAAGTTGCCCAAGCAAGGTTTTGAGCTCGTCCTCATTGGGCGCTTCAGTGCCATCTAAATTGTCATTATCGTCATGCATAGCGCCGTCTTAAGGCCTCTTAAACCTCGCTGCAAGTCTGCGTGGTGACTCATAGTTGTTTTTGTGCTAAGCATGCTTTATCGCAAATTACGGAGGTAAGCATGGCAGTATCGGCTCGTTTGGAAAAACTCTCAGCGAAACATTCTCTTCTCGATAAAGAAATCCAAGCGGAAATGCGAAGTCCAGTCCCCGATCACATGCGAATATCCGAGTTAAAACGCCAAAAACTCCAAATTAAAGACACACTCCAAGATCACGAAAAACCGGCCAAAGGCTAGGGATTATAAAGCCTTTGCCCTTGACGATGCGGCCTATAATCCGCTTTACCCGTTAGGAATTTAAAAGGCGAGTTATGTCCGATCGTGTTTTCATTGTTACAGGCGCCGCGCAAGGTATTGGCTTTGCTTGCGCGCAAAGGCTCATAAAGGATGGTCACCGTGTTATCCTTTCTGATGTAAATCACATTAAGGGCGAAGCCGCCTTGGCCAATATAGACGTCGGCCTTGACCGGGCGAGCTTTTTTGAATGTGATGTTTCCGATAAGCTCGAAGTTCACAACCTTATTGCGAATGCACTGTCAACATTTGGCCGTATTGACGGCGTCATTAATAACGCTGCTATTGCTTTAAAAGGCGGCGCGCTTGAAACGTCTGTTGAAGATTTTGATCGTGTCTTAGCCGTCAATTTGCGCGGCGCGTTTTTGGTCTCAAAGGCTGTTGCCAATCATATGGTTGATGAGATTGAGAACCGCGAAGATCGCTCGCGTCTCACCGACCAGCCTTATGTCATTATCAATATATCTTCCATTAATGACACGGTCGTCATGCCAGATTATCTGGCGTATTGCGTGGCGAAAGGCGGGCTATTGCAGCTCACCAAAGCGATGGCGGTGGAGCTTGCTCCTTATGGGGTGCGCGTCAATGCTATTGGGCCAGGCTCTGTGAAAACGGAGATGTTGACCCGCGCGGTTGGCGATGAGTTTGATAAGATTTCAGCGCGAACCCCTTTGGGGCGTATGGCGCAGCCAAATGAAGTGGCGGGCGTGGCCTCGTTCCTTGCTTCGGAGGATTCGAGCTATATTACGGGACAATGTATTTACGTAGATGGGGGGCGGCTCGCGCTTAATTATACGATGCCGCCAAAAGCTGCGCCAGATGGCCCAACTTAAAGCTTTTGAGGCCTTAGCCCTCCGAAGGCTTGAACAATGATTCAAGCGTATGTTCCTTCGCCGGCGTTTCAGCCTCTGGAGCCGGAGCTTCATCTTCGACAGGCTGTAGTGATTGGCCAGTTTCTTTTTCAATTTTGGCAATTTCTTTTGCGCGTTTCTCGGCGGATTTTTTCACAAGACCATCAAGATCAATTTGTGAACAAAGACCAAGGGACACAGGGTCCGTTGGATTAATCGTGCTGATTTTCCAATGAGTGCGCTCGCGTATTGCATTGATTGTTGGCTTTGTTGTACCGATAAGCTTTGAAATCTGCGCATCGGTAATATCAGGGTGATTGCGGACAATCCAAGCGATCGCATCAGGGCGGTCTTGGCGGCGCGAGAGCGGTGTATAGCGCGGGCCTTTTTTAGAAGGCTTTTTAAGCTGAAGCGTATCGCTATCAAAGCTATTGGCTTTCATAGCATAATTGGGGTCTTTTTCCGCCTTTTCAATTTCCTCACGGCTAATCTGGCCATTGGCAATGGGGTCGGCCCCGCGAATCCCGGCGGCAACATCGCCATCAGCAATACCTTCGACTTCGAGGATGTGAAGCGAGCAAAATTCGCTAATCTGCTTAAAGGTCATGCCTGTATTATCAATCAACCAAACAGCCGTGGCTTTGGGCATCAAAATCTGTGTCATAATACGCTCCTAGAATAAGCCATTAAAAAAACCCCGCTCGGCGGGGTTGAATGTCGAATTAAAACAGTTGTTTTTAAAATCGATAACTATTGTATAAGGGGATTATTGAAATATAGCAAGTAACTTTACGGGGAACTTATGACGGCTGATATGCGCCAAAGCGTTACAGAGTTTAAGATCGGAGAAGACCTTTATGGCGTCTCTGTGGCCGAACTGAGCGCGCGAGTCGTCACCCTACGGGCTGAAATCACCCGAATCGAGGCAGAGTTAGCTAAGAAAGAAAGTGATTTATCCGCGGCTGACCTTTTATTTGCCCCAAAATCGTGATTTCTCTCTCTCTGGCGCGCCCCTTGCAAAGATTAACGGCGAGACTAAAACTGTATGTCATGTGGGGACATGCACCGAATGAGAAGACATAATGAGCACAACACATAATAAAGACGCCGAAACAGTCACTAAGCTGGATACATTGACCCCGCAGGCCGAAGCGCGCCTGATGGAATTTACTAAATCTGAGCTTTTTGGGAAAACCTTTCGCGAAGGTATGGATATGGTCGAAGAAACGGCCGCTTACCTCGATGGTACTGGCCGTCAGGATAGTAAGAAGCTCGGCCGCAATGATGCGCTCACCTATGCGAGCCAATCTATGCGTCTCACCACGCGCCTGATGCAGGTTGCTAGCTGGCTGCTTGTTCAGCGTGCATTACAGGAGGGCGAGATGAGCCTGAGCGAAGCGCGCCATGATAAATACCGTCTTGTTCCAGAAACACCGGTTGAGGATGGCCTTAGCTTCTCTGCGATTGCCAAAGATGCCTATGCGCTGCCTGCGCGCTTGCTGGATTTGCTCGCCCGTTCAGAGCAGCTCTATGAACGTATCGCGCGTCTTGACCGCTCACTTTATGGCTCGATAGCGGCTCAAAAAGGCAATACAGTTGCCGATCAAATTAGCCGTCTTGAAGCCGCTTTTGGAAAAGTCGCATTGCGATAGCTTATGCGCTTTAAAATTCTCTCATAAAAAAAGGCGGCTCTTGGGCCGCCTTTTATAATTCTACTAAAAGGCTTTAGACGCCAAAACCTGCGAATTTGTCTTTGAAGCGAGACACGCGTCCGCCGCGGTCCATCAGCTTCGCGTCGCCGCCTGTCCAAGCAGGATGCGTTTTGCTGTCAATATCGAGAACAAGCGTGTCGCCCTCTTTGCCATAAGTTGAACGTGTTTGGTAAGTTGATCCGTCCACCATCTGAACTGTGATGGTGTGATAATCAGGATGTATATCTTTTTTCATTTTTGGCTCCTTAGCCGCTGGTCACGGGTTTACTTTAGCTGGTCCCCCGCTCGAGGGCGCGATATAGGCCAGAGCAAAGGCGGCGTCAAGCACCTCTAAGCCCGATTATAAAGGGTGTTTATACCATCACGCGCGGGTTCATAATGTTTTGCGGATCAAGGCTTTTCTTTATTGATCGCAAGAGCGCCATTTTGACGGGGTCAGCGCGGCGGGCCAAATCCTCTTTTTTCATGATGCCAATGCCGTGCTCGGCCGAAATAGAGCCGCCAAAGCTCTCTGTGATATCAAAGACTGTTTCAGACACAGCCTGCCACTGGGCCAGAAAGGCCTCTTTATCGGCGCCCTCGGGCTGGGCGATATTGTAATGGATATTGCCATCGCCAAAATGCCCAAAACCAACGGGGCGGCAAGCGGGGATTTGCGCCTGCATGGCCGCATCCGCTTTTTCGAAAAAGGCAGGGATGTGATTAAGCGGGACGGTGATGTCAAATTTGATAGAGCCCCCGAGGAATTTCTGCCCCGCTGACATGTGCTCGCGAATCGCGAGCAGCTGCGCGGCTTGGCTGTCTGATTGTGCGATAACGGCGTCGCGCATTAACGCAGCTTCAAAGGCTTGGCCCAGGAGGCTTTCAGCTAAATCAGCCCCAGCTTGCGCGCTATCGGTTTCCCAATCGGCGAGCACATACCAAGGGTGAGGCTCGGTAAAGGGGTCGCGTTGATTAGGGATGTTTTCGGTCACCGCCCGAAAGCCGATTTGCGGAATGACCTCAAACATAGCGAGCCGTCCGCTGCTCTGGCAAATATCTAAAAGCTTTAGCGCGGCATCGGGGCCGTCCACGGCCATCATAGCGCGCTGAAGATGGGCAGGACGCGCAAAGAGCTTTAAGCTGGCCGCAGTGATAATGCCCAGCGTGCCTTCGGCCCCCAAAAAGAGCCGCGAGAGATCATAACCCGTATTGTCTTTGCGCAAGGATGTGAGCCCATTGTAAATATCGCCATTGGGCAGCACGGCTTCGACACCAAAGACAAGATCTTTGGTCGTACCATAGCGCAGTACATGGTTCCCGCCTGCATTGGTCGACAGGTTCCCGCCAATAGAGCAAGAGCCTTGGGAGGACAGTAGAAGCGGGAATTGGCGATCCACCTTTGCGGCCGCATCATGCACGGCTTGGAGCGTGCAGCCTGCCTGGGCAATCATGGCATTATCTACGGGGTTTACATCGCATATTTGCGTGAGCTTTTTCGTTGAGAGCAAAACTTCGCCCATAGGCGTTTGCCCGCCGACCAGCCCCGTATTGCCGCCTTGGGGCACAATTTTAATATTATGGGCCGCGCAGATCTTAACGGCTCTGGCGACTTCCTTTGTGCTGCGGGGTGTCAGCATAAGCGGGGTGTGACCTTGATATTTATCGCGCCATTCCACCAGATGCGGGGCGATGATATCCGCGTCCTGCGTCCAGCTTTGCGCGGGCAGGGCTGTCATAAGTTTATTAAGACCATCAGTCATTGAGCGTGTCCATATCCAGCTTTAGCTCGCCTTGCCTGAGGACCGAAATTTTGCCGGCTATGCAGCTAATAATTGTCGAAGGTTTGCCCGAAAGGCTTTGCGGGCAGTTATAAGCCTCTATGCTAGGAAGTGCTCCGCGTGCTTGCGTCTCGCTCAGCGCATCCGGCTCTCCAGATTTATTGGCAGAGGTCAGCACAAGCGGGGAGCCGCATAGACTTTCGCGCCAGGGCGTATCGGCGCAGCGAAAGGCGATTGTTTTTTGCCCGTTCATTTCCCCAAATGCGCGCGGGTCAAATGTGTTTATGGCTTTTGGGGTGGCGCTCACAATTATCGTAAGGGGACCGGGCCAGTAGCGCTGGGCGAGTGTCGTAGCCTGAGGGCTAAACTCGCCATAGCTCTGCGCCTGATCTAAGCTATCAATACATAGCGCCAGAGGCTTGTTAAAATCGCGCCCCTTGGCAGCATAGAGCTTATCAATCGCGGCGCTATCACTCGCGCGCGCGGCCACGCCCCAAACAGTTTCCGTTGGCACGAGCAAAAGCGCACCAGATTCTAAAGCTTGGCTATAATGGCAGGCGGGACTCATTGGGCTTGATTAAACTCTGTTTCAATGCGCAAAGTGACCTCATCGCCAATCCCAAAATTGGTAAGATGGGTCAGGCCAAAGTCTGAGCGTTTAAATTGCGCGGCCGCCGAGAAGCCAAGTGTTTTACCGGGATTACCAAAGGATTTGCCAGTGCCGTTAAAAGTAGTGTCTAACGTAATGGGCCTCGTGACGCCTCTAAAGGTCAAATCGCCCGTAATTTCGCCTTTATTTTCACCTGTGAGCTTTATCTGCGTCGAGACAAAGCGAATCTCAGGATGTTTACCCGCGTTAAAATAATTAGCGCCCGACGCGATGGTGGTGTCAAATTTAGGCAAGCCCGTGCTCACGCTCATCGGGTCAATACGAATATCTACGCTTGAGTTTTGTGGGGCTGCCGCGTCAAAATTCAGGCTCCCCGATATATCATCAAAGCGCGCGCTATAATTGGATAGCCCTGCATGGGAGAGCGACCAGATGACACTGGCATGGGTGGGGTCGAGCTTGTAATTGCCCGTTGGTGCGGCCTTGGGCGTAATGTCTGGCGGCGTGGCGCAGGCGGCCAGCATCACAAGCGCGCTTGTTATGAAAACAGATTTTATCATAGCCGTACTATAGTTGCGCATTTTACAGAATGAAACACTTGATAATCCTCTCATATCGCGGCATTGGCGAGCCATGGACACTAAGCCAGAAAATGCCCCTGAAAATAATGATGAAGTGATCAAGCCCTCTTTGGGCGCGCGTATTTGGAGTGAGGTGAAGTTCTTCCTCGGGCTCGGTAGCTTAATGCTGGCCTTTCTAACATTTGTCTGGGGGCATTATAAAATACCGTCGGAGTCCATGCAGCCCACGCTCGAAGTGGGGGATCACCTCTATGTGTCAAAATTTGCTTATGGCTTCTCGCGCCACTCGGCCCCGTTTAATCTGTATAAATTGCCCTTTCTAAAGGATGGGCAAATCCTCTCACGCGATCCAAAGCGCGGCGATGTCGTTGTCTTTCGTAATCCTAAGTCCAAAGTTGTTATGATTAAACGCGTTGCCGGATTGCCGGGCGATAAGATCCGTATGCATCGCGGTCGCCTCTATATTAACAATGTTATCGTGCCGCGCACCAATCTTGATAATTTTCTGTACCGCCAGCACCCATCCGCTTTTCAAAAAGCGAATAAACAAGCTGGCAGCATTACAGGCGTTGATGTTTATGAGGAACAATGGCCCGATGAAGAAAAGCCGCATGTCATCTATGAGCAGACCGACCTGGCCCCGCTAGATAATACTGAGGCGTTTTTAGTGCGCGAGGATACATTTTTCTTCATGGGCGATAACCGCGATAATTCAACCGATAGCCGCGCCGAGACGGGGCCGGGTCTTGTCCCGCGCGATCACCTTATTGGCCGCGCCGAGCTTATGATGTTTTCCTTTAAGCGCTGCGCCAAAGAGCCTGAGCTGCGCTGCCCGCCTTTGCGGTTTATGAAAGGGCTATAAAGCGCTAGACAGACCAGCGTATTTAAGGGCAAAAGCAGGGGCTATGGGTAAAGATATCATCATCATTGCACGCCATGGAAAGCCGGCGCTTTCGCGCAAGGTTAAATTGACGTGGCGTGAATATCGCGACTGGTGGAAGAAATATGATGAGGGCGGACTGGCCGAGGGTCAAAAAATCCCTCCAAAGCTTAAAGCGTGGACAACAAAAGCGGATGTCGTCATTTCCAGCTCGTTGCTGCGCGCCGTGCAATCCGCAGAGCTAGCTGCTGGACGCGCCCCCGATTTTACCTATGATGAGCTGATTGAAGCGGCTTTGCCATCTCCCGTCTTAGGCCCGCTCAAATTAAGGCCTAAAACTTGGGGAACTTATGCCCGAATCGTTTGGTATTTCGGCTGGCCCGATGGTATGGAAAGCCATAAAGCGGCGCGCGCAAGAGCCAATGCCATGTGCGAGACTTTGGCCGATCATGCGGCTGGCGGCAAAATTGTCTATGTTTCTGCCCATGGCTGGTTTAACCGCATGCTCAAAGGCTCGCTAATGAAGCGCGGTTGGAAGTGTAAATCCCAGAACGGCGATTTGCACTGGAGTCATCGCCGCTTTGAGCGGCCAACAGATTATAAGAGGATATAGCCATGAGCGATGAAGCCATAGCCAAGATGAGTTTTGAAGAGGCCCTAAAAGAGCTGGAAGCCATTGTCGCCCAGCTCGAGCGCGGAGAAGCCCCGCTAGAAGAAAGCATCTCCATCTATGAGCGCGGGGCCAAGCTAAAAGCCCATTGCGAAGGCAAGCTTAAATCTGCCCAGCTTAAGGTCGAAAAAATTGTACTGGACGGCCAAGGCGCAGCTGGGACGCAAGATTTTGACGCAGGCTAATCAAGACTTTACCGCGCGCCTGTCCCATGTCGCGGCCGAGATGGAATCAGTGCTCGGCGCGCATCTTCCTGCGCCTAAGGGGCATCAATCCGTCATTATGGACGCTATGCGCTATGCGGCGCTAGGTGGGGGTAAGCGTCTGCGCCCGTTTCTCATGATCGAGACGGCGCGCATGCTCGGCTATACCGATAAAGGCGTTTATATCGCGGCCGCAGCGCTGGAATGCCTGCATGTCTATTCGCTTGTCCATGATGATTTACCCTGTATGGATGATGACGACCTGCGCCGCGGAAAGCCCACCGTGCATAAAGCCTATGATGAGGCGATAGCCGTTTTGGCGGGCGATGGGTTGCTCACTTATGCTTTTGAGCTGCTGGCGCATAAGGCGGTGCATCCTGATCCCGCCCTGCGGCTGGGGCTTGTGACAGATTTGGCCAAAGCAGGCGGGGCGCACGGTATGATTGGCGGGCAGGTTATCGACATTACCGTAAGCGAAATCGACCGCGATGAGGCACTTATCACGCAGCTCCAAGATTTAAAGACCGGCGCGCTGATTGAATATGGCGTGTTGGCAGGTGCGGCTTTGGCAGGGGCGAGCGCTGAGCAGACAGAAGCGCTGCGGGGATATGCGCGCGATATAGGCCTCGCCTTTCAAATTAAAGACGATATTTTGGACGTGGAAGGCGATGCTAATTTGGTCGGAAAAGCGGTCGGAAAAGACGAAAACCTTGGCAAAGCCACATTTGTGTCCATCCTTGGCCTTGAAGTTGCGCGAGAAAAAGCCAAAGACTTAGGGATAAGGGCAAAAAGTCACCTTGAAACTTTCGGAAAAGATGCAGAAACTCTCTGTGATACAGTGGATTTTGTGTTAGAGCGAAGTCACTGATTAGGGCGTAAGGAAAGATAAATTATGGTGGATACACCACTTTTAGATACTGTAAGCACGCCTGCCGATATGCGTGATTTTACGCGCGACCAGCTTAAGCAACTCGCCGATGAGCTTCGTAGTGAAGTGATTGATGCTGTGTCTGTCACAGGGGGGCATCTGGGCGCAGGGCTCGGCGTTGTTGAGCTTACTGTCGCCATCCATCATCTCTTTGATACACCTCAGGATAAGCTTATCTGGGATGTTGGCCATCAATGCTATCCGCATAAGGTTTTGACCGGACGCCGCGGCCGTATCCGCACACTTCGCAAAGGCGGCGGACTTTCAGGTTTCACCAAACGCGCAGAGTCAGAATATGATCCCTTTGGCGCGGCCCATAGCTCGACCTCAATCTCGGCGGGTATGGGCTTTGCGACTGCGCGCGATCTGGCAGGCCGCGAAGGCCATGTGATTTCTGTGATTGGGGACGGCTCCATCACAGCGGGCATGGCTTATGAAGCGATGAATAATGCTGGGGCAACGGATTCGCGCCAGATTGTTATCCTGAATGATAATGATATGTCGATTGCTCCGCCAGTGGGCGCGATGAGCGCGCTCCTGGCTAAAATCGTAAGCTCTAGCGGCTATCAGAAATTACGCGGATTTGGCAAAGAAGTCGTCAAAGATGCCCCGCGTCCTATTTTCTCCACGGCGCGCAAGGCCGAGGAATATACGCGCGGTATGTTTATGGGCGGCACATGGTTTGAAGAGCTAGGCTTTTATTATGTCGGCCCCGTCGACGGTCATGACCTTGATCACCTCATACCCGTTTTGGAAAATGTAAAGAACATGAAGAACGGGCCTGTTCTTGTCCATGTCGTCACGGAAAAGGGTAAGGGCTATGCCCCTGCTGAGAAATCAGCTGATAAATATCATGGCGTGTCAAAGTTTAATGTTGTGACGGGCGAGCAAAGCAAGTCCATTCCCAATGCGCCAAGCTATACCTCTGTTTTTGGCAATCAGCTGGTCGCGCAAGCCCGCAAGGATGATAAGATTGTCGGGATTACGGCCGCGATGCCGGGCGGGACGGGCATGAAGATATTCGGGCAGGCTTTCCCTGACCGTATGTTTGATGTGGGCATTGCCGAGCAGCACGCCGTGACATTTGCGGCGGGCCTCGCGGCGGACGGGTTTAAACCATATTGTGCGATTTACTCGACCTTTTTGCAGCGCGGCTATGACCAAGTCGTCCATGATGTCTGCATCCAAAATCTGCCTGTGCGTTTTGCTATGGATAGGGCAGGGCTGGTGGGCGCTGACGGGCCCACGCATGCGGGCGCTTTTGATATCGCCTTTATGGGATGCCTTCCCAATATGGTTTTAATGGCCGCCGCCGATGAGGCAGACCTTGCCCGCATGGTCGCCACCTCTGTGGCCTATAACGAAGGCCCGATGGGTTTTCGCTATGCGCGCGGGGAGGCGACAGGGATCGAAATTCCAGAAAACCCGCTCGCGCTTGAAATCGGTAAGGGCCGCATCTTGCGCGAAGGCACGCGTATTGCGCTGCTCTCTTACGGCACACGCCTTGGCGAAGCTATGCTGGCCGCTGAACAGCTCGAAACGCTGGGCCTATCCGCGACAGTGGCGGATGCGCGCTTTGCCAAACCGCTCGATAGCGAGCTTGTTTGCCGCCTCGCTGATGAGCATGAAGTGCTTATCACGATTGAAGAAGGCTCCGTTGGCGGCTTTGGCGCCTTTGTGCTCCATGACTTGGCGAAGAACGGACGTCTTGATAATGGGCTGAAAGTGCGCACCATGACCTTGCCAGATATTTTCATCGACCAAGACACACCAGAGAATATGTATAAGCAGGCTGGCCTTGATGCCGACGCCATTGTCGAAACGGTGTTTAAAGTTTTAGGCCGTGATATGGCCACCCTCGCGCACCGCGCATAAGATTCTGGCGGTGAAACGCGCCGATATTTTTCTTGTTGAAAATGGCTATTACGAATCGCGCGCGCGTGCTCAGGCTGCGATTAAAGCGGGGCTTGTCAAAATTGATGGCTTACGGGTTAAAAAGCCTTCCGAGAAAATCAGCGATGGAGCGAATATAAACGCCAAAGCCGAGCACCCATGGGTCTCGCGCGGCGGGCTAAAACTTGTTCATGCTTTAAAAGAATTTGGCGTCTCGCCCGCGGGTAAATTATGCCTTGATGTCGGGGCCTCTACGGGCGGATTTGCACAGGTGCTGATTCATAATGGCGCGCGTAAAGTCTACGCCGTCGATGTTGGGCGCGAGCAGTTGCATCCCAAGCTGAGGGGGGCTCCCGAGATTGTCTCCATGGAACAAACAGATGCACGCGATTTAAAGCCCGCTGATTTCGAAGCAGCCCCGCAGCTTGTTGTCTGTGATGCAAGCTTTATATCCGCCATGAAAGTGCTGGACGTCCCGCTGGCCTTAGCCGCGCCCTCAGCTCAGCTGATCGCCTTGGTTAAGCCGCAATTTGAAGTCGGCAAAGCGGGGATAGGACGGGGCGGCATTGTCACCTCCGAAAGTCTGGCCCTGCAATCACTTAGTGATGTGGCCGCATGGGTCAGCGCGCAAGGCTGGGAAGTTGCGGGGAGCTGTGTCTCGCCAATAAAGGGCGGCTCGGGCAATACCGAATATCTGCTCCATGCGCGCAAATAAAAACCCCGCTGCAAGAGCGGGGTTTTTTTTAAATATTTCCAATAGGACTAGTAATGGTAACCGCGCTTATTATAGCCGCGATTATAACCAGCTCTCCGTAATCCTGATCTGCCATAAGAGCTATATCCGCGCCCGCCATAATAGCCGCCGCTGCCAATATTGATACTCAGGCTCGTGCGCGATAGGCCGCTGCCGCCATAGTAAGGGGTGCTATAAACGGGCGTGACATAGGCCGGGGCATAAACAACAGGACGGCTATAGACAGGCTGGCTGTAAACAGGTTGGCTATAAACAGGTTGGCTATAGGGCGTTGTGGCCGGGTAATGCGTGTTTCCTGAATAGGAATTGCTATATACGGGCTGTGAATAGCTTGTATGACTAGAGCGGTTATTGTTATTGCCGCCTGCGAGCGCTAGCCCTGCAATACCACCAACAACGGCGCCGAGGGCGGAGCCTTCTGTACGCGCGCCATTGGCCGCAACTTGCGAGCCAAAAACGCCGCCCGCTGTCGCGCCGATTAGGCCGCCAATGAGCTGGTTATCACTAAATGTGCTTTGTGCTGAGGCGATGGGGGCAAAGGCTAATGTTGCGACTGCGCCCAAGGCTAATCCTAATTTCATAGTCATAAGGTCTTCCTTTCGGTAGGTATGCGTCCCTCATACCAGATTTAATATGAACTCATAATGACGGCTTATGGTTAACGGCGCAAAGCGTTCATGCAGTGGATTCGGCCCATTTAGCTTAATATTTGTTAAGTTTAGGGCCATTTTAGGGTGTTTTGAACGTGTTGGGCTCTAAAAAAAATGGTTGTGTTAATATTATTCTCAGTGCGCCGCTATTGCTATATTTAAACTCATGCCTACAGACTTAACGAAAAGACCAGTTGCATCCTTTGTCCTCTCGCATAATTTAAAGATGCACAGAGATGGCTTTATAGC
>CALKIX010000003.1 GCA_937995665.1 uncultured Hellea sp.
CTTGTTGTTTTTGGGAATTATAAGGATTCAGGTGCTTGACTTAGACGCTCAGCCCGCCTAGTTAGCGCGGCTAATATTATAATAGATATAGATGCAGGCCATATCTGCCCATATCTTTGGAGTTTACGATGAAACGTACTTTTCAACCTTCTGTTCTTGTTCGCAAGCGTCGCCATGGTTTTCGCTCACGCATGGCCACTAAAAATGGCCGTGCTGTACTTGCCCGTCGCCGGGCCAAAGGCCGCAAGCGCCTATCTGCCTAAGGCAGCTAGGCTGCGCGCCCATTTTTGGGTCTGATCGTGAAATATCTCGGAAAACTCGGATTGCTCAAAAAGCGCTCCGAGTTTTTGTTTGTTCGCGAAGGCCATTATCAAGCTAGAGGCGGAATTGTCATACAGGCCCGCAAAAATCCCGCGCATAACAGCGTCCGGGTCGGCTTTACGGCCACAAAAAAAATTGGCAATGCCGTAATACGTAACCGCGCCAAACGGCGCTTACGCGCTGTAAGCCTAGAAGTTTTACCGACACTAGGCTTATCCGGGACAGATTATGTATTTATTGCCCGTGACAGCACCGCCAAACGCCCCTATCAAGCTTTGCTTAACGATGCACAGAAAGCTTTGTTAAAGCTCGCAAAACAACATAAAGACTAATCGGCACATTCCATGGACAATCATCAACAAGACCAAAAAAATCTTTTCCTCGCAATGTTGCTCTCTGGCATTATCTTGCTGGGCTATTGGTTTGTCTTTGGAAAGCCCGCCGCCGAGCAGGCGCAAAAGCAAGCCGAGCTTGAACGCGCCACGATAGAAGCCGCACAGAGCGCCCCTGCTCCACAACCTATACAACCGCGCGATGTGCTCGTCACGCAAGGCCAGCGGATTAAAATAGACACGCCTCGCCTCAGCGGGTCTTTCCTAACCACAGGCTCGCGCTTTGACGATATTACCCTAAAAGATTATGACGCCACGCTAGGCGGAGAAGACGGGAAAGTTGAACTCCTGACGCCGGAGGGCGCTGAGCGTGCCGCCTATATTATGGATAATTGGACAGGCATTAGCGACGATAGCGGCGCCAGCACACCTTGGCAGCTTGTCTCTGGCAGCACTCTGACGCCAAGCAGCCCCGTTATTCTATCTTATGAAAATAATGGCCTGACCTATAACCGTACCGTTAGCATTGACGAGGACTACCTGATTACGCTTTCCGATAAAGTGACCAATGTTTCGGGCGGGGAGCGCACGATTACCCGCAAGGGCATAACGCGCCAGCACACACTGCCTGAAAACCTTATTGGTTTCCTCATGCTCCATGAAGGCCCGATCTCCGTCGTTGATAGCACCCATCATGATTACACTTATAAAAAGCTGAAAAAAAATGTGATTTGGGAAGATACGGGCGAAGCGGGCTGGGTTGGACTGACAGATAAATATTGGCTGCTCGCCGCCATTGCCCCTCAAGGCAAAACCATGACGGCCGAGCATGAATACCGCACCATCAATGACCAAGAAGTCTATGAGTCCTCTTACGCGCTAAGCCCAACAACCTTAACGGCTGGGGCGAGCATAGAATCTGTGGGACATATCTTTGTCGGCGCTAAAGAGCGTACGCTCTTGAAATCTTATGAAAATGATCTCGGCATTTCTAAAATGACCCTCGCCATTGATTGGGGTGTTCTGGGCATCATCGTTAAACCCATGACATGGGCACTATCTCATTTGGGCGCGCTGATCGGCAATTACGGTATTGCCATTATGATCTTGATTACAATTATCAAGATATTGCTCTTCCCACTCTTTAACAAGCAATATGAGAGCCAAGCCAAAATGAAGAAGGTGCAGCCTAAGCTTAAAAAGCTGCAAAACCTTTACAAGGATGATCGCCAAAAGCTACAACAAGAAATGATGGGGCTCTACCGCAAGGAAGGGGTCAATCCTGCCGCGGGCTGCCTGCCGATCATTCCAACGATGTTTGTCTTCTTTGCCTTTTACAAAACGGTTCTGATTAATGTTGACATGCGCCACGCGCCTTTCTTTGGCTGGATCAAAGATCTGTCTGCACGTGACCCACTTTCTATCCTCAACGGCTTTGGTATCCTCCCATGGGACGGCTTCCCAAGCTTTATTCCCTCGCTTCTCGCCATTGGTCCGCTAGCTATTCTTTATGGGCTTTCAATGTCCATGATTTACACGCTCACGCCGCAAAATGCTGGCGCAGGTGAGCAAGCTGAGATGATGGCCAAAATGATGAAATGGATGCCTTGGATATTCATGTTCATTCTTGCTGGCTTTGAAGCCAGCTTGCTCGTGTACTGGATTTGGAACAACGTCCTCTCCTTCGGTCAGCAATATTACATTACGCGTAAGTTCAAAGTCGACACACCCGTGGATCAGTTCTTCCGTAAAATCACAGGCAAGGAAGCGCCTGCCGACACAAAATAATGGCTATCGTTGAACGCTCCAAAGCCCAAATAGAAGCTGGACGGCTTCTATTTGCACGCGATGTTGATTTTATGCTCAGCGCGGTCAGCCTTGAAACGCTCCCGCCCGCGCGCTTGCCAGAGATTTGTTTTGCAGGGCGCTCTAATGTTGGCAAATCCAGCTTGATAAATGCCCTAACCAACCGCAAAGGATTGGCCCGCGCCTCTAATACGCCAGGCCGCACAAGAGAGCTTAACTATTTCAACGTGGATGAGCGGCTCTTCGTGGTCGATTTGCCAGGCTATGGCTATGCCAAGGCCTCAAAGGCCGATATTGCGCGCTGGACAAAGCTCACCCGAGCCTTTCTCTTTGGCCGCGCTTCTTTGCGCCGCGTTTTCCTGCTGATTGATAGCCGCCACGGCATTAAGCCCAATGATCTCGAACTTATGGCCATGCTGGACGAGACCGCCGTGACCTACCAAATCGTTCTGACCAAGGTCGATAAGCTGAAAAAAGGCGAGTTGGACAAAGTTTTAGTAAAAACCGAAGCCATTATCGCCAAACGCCCAGCCGCTTTTCCAGAAGTGATTTCTACATCTTCAGAGAAAAAAAACGGTTTAGATATATTGCGAGCTGAAATTGCGGCCTTGGCCTGAGGGTAAATCTCTTTATAACGGGCCGTAAACCCAAATGAGACCATAGGACTCCCATGCTTAAACGGCGTAAAAACGAAACTGGATGGACAAGCGCGCAGACACTCTCAGAAGCTCTGCCCTTTATTCAGCGCTATTCAGGCCAAACTATTGTTATAAAATTTGGCGGTCATGCGATGGGCGATCCAGAGCTGACAAAGACCTTTGCGCGCGATGTTGTGCTCCTCAAGCAATTTGGCGTTCGCCCGGTTATTGTTCATGGCGGTGGACCGCAAATCGGCTCTATGCTCGAACGGCTGGATATTAAGTCAGAATTTGTCGACGGGCTACGGGTCTCCGACATGGAAACCGTAGGCGTTGCCGAAATGGTGCTGTCTGGCGCGATCAATAAATCTATCGTCCAAGCGATTAATCTCGCAGGCGGGCGAGCTGTTGGCTTATCCGGCAAAGATGCCAACCTTATCACAGCAGTACCTAAGGACGCCAAATTAGGCTTCACAGGCAAAGTCGTTAGCACTGACACATCCGTACTCGACGTGCTCGCCGCTGCTGATCCCGGCTTTATCCCTGTTGTCTCGCCAATTAGCGGCGGAGCTGACGGGGCCTCATATAATGTGAACGCGGATACAGCCGCAGGCGTAATTGCGGGCGCGTTAAAAGCCAAAAGATTGATGCTGCTCACCGATATTGAAGGCGTGATGGATAAGGACAAAAACCTTTTGACCAATCTTTCCATCGGCGAAGCCCAAGGCCTGATTGATGACGGCACGGCTCAAGGCGGGATGATTCCGAAACTAGGCACAGCCATCAGCTCTATCAAAGACGGCGTGGAAGCTGTTGTCATTTTAGACGGACGTCGCGGACACGGCTTACTTGTAGAGCTCTTCACTGACCAAGGCGCAGGCACGCTTATCGCGGGGGCCAGCGCTTAAATGCAGCACTTAGGGGTTACGATGGCCGCGCTCGCTCTTCTGATGATTGGGCCGCAACAAGCCCTTGGCCAAACCGCAAGTCCGAACCCTTTAGCGGCGCAAGCCGGCTGGGAAGTCTGTAATGAAACTTCCTTTATCCTGCGGCTCGCAAGCGCGTCTATTTCTGGCGGCACTATGACCCCGCGCGGCTGGGACCGCCTCCAGCCAGGTCAATGCCAGAGCCTTAATGCACCCGAAGCCTCGCCCCGTTATATATTTGCAGAAAGCGACCCTGTGCACCGCGGGGGCATTCGAGAGTGGAAAGGCAATGTCCCGCTTTGTGTGGCTGATGAGGACTTTACCGCCGATGCAACGCAAAGCTGTCAGCTACAAAATATGAAAACGCAAAGCTATCTCGCCGTTGACCCTGCAGAGATTCGCACGACCCTGATTGAAGCGGATGATTTTGGAAAAAATGCCCAAACGGCTGGTATCCAGCGCTTGCTAAAAGATAATGGCCTTAAAATTAACCGTATTGATGGATTGCCCGGCCGCCGCACGACACAGACCATTCGTAGCTATAAAAAGAGCGCCGAGCTGGCCCGCGATATTTCTAATAAAGAGCTTATTGACGCCCTTGCCGTATCAGCCGCGGAAAAATCAGCCGATGTGGGTATTGAATTTTGCAATAATAGCTCGTCTAATGTTTGGACTGCGCTGGCCACACGTAACGAAGGCGCTTGGACCTCGCAGGGCTGGTGGCAAGTAGGTCAAGGGCAATGCCTGCGCCCCTTTACGCATTCTATCCAAGGTACAGAGGCGCATTTCTATGCGCTGCAAGAAGGCATTAAACCAGAAAGCGATACTGATGAGCGAGGTGCCTCAGATGAGCCGTCTTCAGACTCAATGCCCGATAAGCATCTGCGCTCAGTCTCGGCCCAGCCGTCCCAATTTTGTATCGGCGAGGCTAAATTCTCTGCCTTAGGCCGTGAATATTGCGCCGAGGCAGGCTATTCAGCCGCGAATTTTCGCCCCCTACCAACGGATAAAGATGGCGCAAAAGTCATTCTAACAGACCTCGACTTTATCGCACCTAGCCCTGTTGGCCTGCGGCGATAGGACAGTAAGGTGGCAAAACAATCTACGCCCAAACTTGGCCATATTCAAAACTGGATTTTTGATCTGGACAATACGCTATACCCTGCAGATGCTGATTTCTTCTCTCAGATTGATAAAAAAATGACGGGTTTTATCAGCCGCTATCTAGGCCTTGATCGCGAGAAAGCCCGCGCCCTGCAAAAGGAATATCTCGTAGAATATGGTACGTCCCTCTCAGGCCTTATGGCGGTGAACGGCATGGATCCCGCCGCGTTCTTAGAGGATGTCCATGATGTTGACCTGTCTATGCTGTCCCCTGACCCGCTCTTGCGCGCGCATATTCAAGCCCTGCCTGGACGTAAATTTATTTATACCAATGGCTCTCGCGGCCACGCCAAAAATGTCGCCAGCCACCTTAATCTTTTCGATCTCTTCGATGGCAGCTTTGGGATTGAGAGCGCAGATTACATTCCCAAGCCACGGCGCGAGCCCTATGATAAATTTTGCGCGGTTTTTGACATAGACCCTAAATCAGCCATTTTCTTCGAAGACAATCTTCGTAACCTCAAGGCGCCCAAAGATATGGGTATGCATACGGTACTTTTGACCTCTAATGAGGACTTCTCCCATGAACCCGCAGCCGTGCGCCCAGCGGGCGCGCAAGGCGGGGCCAGCTTTGTCGATGATATAACGCATGATTTAACATCATGGCTGGGCGGCGTGCTCAAAGCCCTATAATTTTATGCAGTCCGCTCTAGCCAGACTCCCCCGCCCTTGGTAGCAAGGCCTATGTGGTCAAAAACGTCAAAATATCTGAGCCTTATATTCATCCCTGCCGCCCTTAGCCTTTCCGGCTGCGCGACGGCGCAAAGCCAGCCCGCCCCTGCGGCAGCGGCTACAGAAAATACCAGTGCTACCCAGCTGACCCAAGCCGAGCGCTTTGACGCTTGGAAGGCCCGCTTTATCAATGAAGCCGCCTCCAAAGGCTATGAGCGCGCAATGGTAGCAAAGCTCATTGGGCCCGCTAAGATAAATGAGCGCGCGCTAGACCGCGATAGTAAACAGCCCGAATTTTCCAAACCCATTTGGTCTTATGTGGACGGGGCGGCCTCGACCTCTCGCCTAAATAATGGCCGCGACAAGCTCTTCTCTACCAAAGCCACCTTTGACGCTGTAGAAGCCCGTTACCAAGTCCCCCGCGAAACCTTGACTGCCATATGGGGGCTAGAAACGGCTTATGGGAAAATCATGGGCAATCACGATATTATCAGCGCGCTCTCGACTTTTGCCTTTGAAGGGCGGCGCGTGAAATTTGGTTCCCAGCAGCTCTATGCCCTGCTCGATATGCTCAAGGCGGGCGATATTCGCGCCGATCAGCTCACGGGCTCTTGGGCGGGGGCCATGGGCATGACACAATTCATCCCGACGACCTTCCGCGATTACGCCGTCGATTTTAACGCAGATGGAAATAAAGACCTCTGGGGCAATGAAGGCGACGCGCTAGGCTCAGCAGCCCATTATCTCTCGCGCCATGGCTGGCGCTGGTCAGAACCTGTCATGACCGAGGTTAAAACCAGGGCGAGCTTTGATTACAGCCATGTGGAAGGCCCTGCTAAAACCATCAATGAGTGGACAGCGCTTGGCGTCGCGCCCATTGGCGGGCAGCGCTGGTCAGCTGAGGCAGGCTTTTTAGAAGCCAAGCTCATTGCGCCGGGCGGTCACCGCGGGCCAAAGCTTTTGACCTTTAAAAACTTCGACGTGATTAAAAAATACAACAACTCCACCAGCTATGCCATGGGCATCACGGTTCTGGCCGAAGCTTTAAAGGGCAAGGCGGCAATTACAACGCCGTGGCCGCGAGGCGATAAGCCAATCTCCTTTGAAGATAAGAAAGCCTTGCAAAGAAAGCTCAACGCGCTGGGTTATAATGTTGGCGGCGTTGACGGACAAATTGGCCCTAATACGCGCAAAGCCATTCGCGCGTGGCAAGCTTCGCGCGGGATGCCTGCGGATGGTTATGTCGAGCAAACCATACTCGCCAAGCTCCTCGCGCAGTAGCCGCTCATGGCTGCCCCGCGACCTCTCACGCAATGCGAGCCGCCTAAGCTAGATTGGAGCCGCCCAGAAGCGCCTTGCGCGCAAGATTTTGGTGATATTTATTTCTCCGTTGATGGCGGACTAGAAGAAACGCGTGCCGTTTTCCTTCATGGCTGCGGATTGCCCGAAGGCTGGCAAAGCAAATCCGTCTTTAGCATTGGCGAGCTGGGCTTTGGCTCGGGGCTGAACTTTCTCGCGGCGTGGCAGATGTGGGAGCAGACCAAGCCCAAAGGCGGGCGTTTACATTTTGTCTCTATCGAGAAATACCCCTTTGACGCCGTGCAGCTCGCCCGCGCGCTGAGCGCATGGCCAGAGCTCGCCCCCTATGCCGCAAAGCTTACGGCGCAATGGCCCGGCCGCGTTAAAGGGTTTCACCGCCTGCACTTTAATGATGTCACCCTCACCCTCATCCATGATGATATCGCGGCGGGGCTTGAACAATTAGACGCTAAAATAGACGCGTGGTTCCTCGACGGCTTTAGTCCTGCCAAAAATCCTGATATGTGGTCGCCTTCTGTGATGAAACAGCTCGCAGCATTATCAGCAGGCGGGGCGCGGCTCGCAACTTTTACCGTGGCCGGCGCGGTGCGTAGCGCGCTGACTGAGGCTGGTTTTGAAGTTGAAAAGAAGGAAGGCTTTGGCCGCAAACGCCACCGCTTAGAAGCGCGCTTTAAAAGCGCGCCCCCTTCCCCAATATCTCTGCCGACACCCATTATTATCGGCGCAGGCATTGGCGGGGCGAGCCTTGCGCGCGCTTTCTTAGCCCGCGGGGTTACCCCAGACATTTATCACAAGCCTGACCATCTAGCCGCCAGCCATAATCATGCAGCCTGTGTTAAGCCGCGTCTAGATCTACAAGACCGCCCTGAAAGCCGCTTCTTTCTGGCCAGCTATCTTTATGCGCGCGCGGCCTATCAGGATAATATTTTGCATGTGGGCATAACCCATCTAGCCCAAAACGAAACCGAGCAGAAACGCTTTGCCAAACTTGCCGCTCAAGCGCCTATTGATAGCTCCCATCTTAGCCTTGAGAATAATGACTTGCGCCTTGGGAAATCTCTCGTCATTCCTATGCAGGATACACTCAGCGCATGGTTGGAAGGCGCCCCGCTCTCCGCTGCGCCGCCGCCACAGGCAGGCCTGCGCATCATCGCGGCAGGTTACGGTACGCAAGATATATTGGGCCAAGACGCTCTGCCCCTGCGCTATGCGCGCGGACAGCAAAGCTGGGCCGCCCCGCATAAGGATATAACCGGCCCGCTGACCTATGGCGGTTATGCGCTCCCTATGTATGACGGCTTGCTGCTAGGGGCGAGCTTTGACCGCCCTGATGGCGGCGATATTTTCGCGCTAAAGCCCCAAGATGATGCGAGCAATTTTGCCAAGCTCGAAGCGGCCACGAGGATAAAGGCGCAAAGCTTAGATAAACCCTCTCGCGCCAGTGTTCGCGTGACCACGGCGGATACGTTCCCGATAGTCACAGAGCTTAGCAATGGGCAATGGGCCTTTACAGGGCTTGGCTCGCGGGGCTTCGTCTTCGCGCCCTTGCTTGCCGAAGCGCTCGTCTCAAAACTCTGCGGCGAGCCTTTGCCCATCTCTAAGTCCGTATGGGCAAGACTAGGGGTAAGCAGCTAAATTTCTTGGCCTTTATTTTATTGGCGAAAACTTTAGCATAGCCCCCTCAGTTATTAACGACATATCGAGATAAGAGGCCTCAATGACACATATATTAAAATTATCCCTTCTAACGTCCCTTGCGCTTATAGGCTGCTCGAAAGCCGAAGCCCCGCGCGTGAGTGCTGATGTCGTCACCGAGATAGCCCTTCCTGATGTCCCTCAAAGTGTTCAAGAGCTCGTCAAAGCAGCGCGCGCTGATTTCACCATGACTGAGGTGCTTAAAAAAGAGCGGGACGAGCGTATCTATTATGATGTTGAAGGCGAGCTGGCCTCTGGCGAGGAAATTGAATTTGATGTGCTGATGACAAAAGCGGGGCCGCAAATTGTCGAAATTCAGCGCGATATATTATGGGCCCAAGTCCCTGAAGAGGCCCGCGCGCTTGTCGGCGCGGCCAATCAAGACGGGCTGGAAATAGTCCGCGTCATTGAAAGCCGCCAAACCGACGATTCCATTATCTATGAAGTCTTCATCGCGGGCCATAAAAGCGATCCGCGATTTGAAGTTCAAGTCAAAGACGGCGCTCCGGCCCTGCTCCCTGAACGCTGGGAACATTAAGGCGCGCTAGGCGCCTTAATGCGTATTTTCTAGCTCATAGATAGTGATTTGCGCAAACTCATCCTCATGGGCTGAATCATTGACGTGATAAACGCCCGCTTTGAAATACATGAAATCATCAGCCACATCATAGCCGCTACCCGTCATATCGATTTCCTGCTCGGCTAAAACCATATTGCCCTGCAAAATCGTGACGTCTAGGAAATTTCCCGTCGCCTCAATCTCATAAGTGAAAATCTCGCCAAGCATCAGCCCGTCCACGGGATTAGATTGACTGCTGCTAGAGCTGCCAAGCATATTAAAATTGATGTCATCCTCGCCGACAGGTTCATGCTGGGCGTAAATCGAGCCATGGGTGTTGCCAGGCAATTTACGGTAATAAAGCCGTATAGGCTCATCATCCTTGGCGTGAATTTGGCCGATAATCACGCGGCCAATTTGAAAGTTCTCGCCCGTCGTCGTCACGGAATTCACCGCCAAGGTCACGCGCAGCTTTCCATCAACGCCGCCCGCTTGATCATGAACAGATTGCGGGGCCGAAGAAAAGACCCAGTTATTTTTATTGGGCGCATCGTTATCACCGCGCGTACTGATAGATCTGTCCCCCGCGCGCAGCATCTCGCGAAGCTCTGTGCGCGTATAGCGCGCCCCGCTTGAAGTTGCCGAGGGGATGGAGGTCTTCGCCCCGTAGACGGGCGAGCGCATGACAAGCCCGCCATCCGCTCCCGTATGGAAGAATATCGGATGCTCATAGCCTGCGATTTCGTAATCCTGAACCCCCGCTTGAAGGGTATCTTCTTCAAAACCGCCCGCATCATTAAAGGGGGTATCGAGCTTCCAATCAGCCAGATCGAAATTGTCAGAAGGTTTTGCTGTGGGAGAAAGGCCAAAGCTTTGGTCATCAAAAACGTCTGTAATAGTCAAGGCCACATTAAAGCTGGTTGTATCCTCGCCATCGGTGGCCTGAAAAGTCAAATCATAGACACCATTCCCATCCTCATCCGCAGGCAGTTCAAAATCCAGTCCTGCGCGGGCCGAGATTAAGTTCGTCAGGCTATTATATTCAAAAAACTGGCCGTCCCCTGTGCTCACAAGGCTCACTGTGGGCTCTACAGTGCTATCGGGGTCATTCACGCTAACCGTGTAAAAGGCTTGAGTCGTGTTTTCCGTAAGCTGCGCTGTTGGGGCCGAGGAAAAGCTTGGCGCTTGATTGACGGCAGGCGGCGGAGGCGGCGGTGAATTACCCGCTGAGTTAGAACTAGAGCCGCCTCCCCCGCAAGAGGTGAGCGGGCTTAAACCTATCAGGGCGGCTAAAGCAAAATAACGGCGGGTGAGCTTCATGCTGGCAATCCTATCGTGAATAGAGGCCCCAACGAACTATATAAAATATATTCATAGGGCACTAGGACAAACATCACCCTAGGCATTCACAAATTTGTTAGCGCCTTAGAGGCGCTTTTGGACATAACTTACAATTTATGCTAAGCTGTCCATGAGGGAGAAACTTATGAGTGTGAAAGACATATTAGGGGCAAAGGGCCATGACGTTTATTCCGTGGTGAATACAGTAAAATTACGCGAGGCGATTAAAGTCCTAAATGATAAAAATATCGGCGTTGTCTTAGTGACCGACAATAACGGCAAGCTTGATGGGATCTTATCAGAACGCGATATTATCCGGCGCTCTCTGACGCAAGAGACGGGATTTCGCGATGAACCCGTGACCAAATCCATGACCGGCCAGGTTAAAACCGTAAGCTCCTCAGCCTCTATAGATGAGGTTATGGAAATTATGACGAGCTCTCGTATCCGCCATATTCCGGTTGTAGATAATGGAAATATAGCGGGTCTTATTTCCATTGGAGATGTTGTTAAACGTAAAATCGCTCAGGCTGAAAGTGAAGCGGCTAATCTGCGTGACTATATATCTGCGGTCTGATTATTGGCGCCCCAAACCCGCTATAAACAAATTTCAGAATTATGTCAGATACAACTTGATAATCTGGCTCAAGCCCCATATATGACGCTTTCTCTAGCGGGCTAACCGCTAAGGCATAACGCGGGGTGGAGCAGCCCGGTAGCTCGTCAGGCTCATAACCTGAAGGTCGTAGGTTCAAATCCTACCCCCGCAACCAGTCCATAAAAACACCCGCCCACAAGGCGGGTTTTTTTATGGACAACAAAGTAAAAAAACGCGCAAATAAAGCGCGTTCTTTTATGCGCTATATGTCCTCAACAACCTAAGAATAGTTCCGCTCGCGGCATTAACAATGCAAATCCTGCCGCATCAGCGGGTTCAAATCTTGCCCCCTACACCAGTTCATATAACAAACTGCCGCTTCGTCTTTTTTTGTGAATAACGCGCATATAAACCAATTTATATGACAGTCACAATATTTTAGGCGAAAGTGGCTTCATTATTTCCTAGGTAAACCACCTTTGCCCAGCTCATCTCTAAGCAAGACATAGAAGACGCGCCTGATATTATCACTCATGCGGGTAAAAGGTAATCGCCAACGGGGCAGCAGAGGCTTATCGCTATGACGACCTAGAAAATGGCTGCGCTCGGTGTGGTCTCTTTCCGCTTCAATGACGCTCTTTACCTCACGAGGGCTTACCGGGTATGGCTTTAATAACCGTACCTTGAGCTTAAGCTTATGGGACTGATTATACATCCAGTCATACGGGCGATATGCGGGGTAAGCGATGTCTAAAATACGCTGAGCGGCATCTTTATTTAAGAGATAAGCGGTCGCGCGTGAAGCTCGGCCCAGAAAAGCGCATAAGTGCCTTTCTTCCTCCCGCGCCACCTTTATTTGATAGCCGGGGTGTGAGGCATGAAGCATCAAGACATCCCATTGATCAGCGTGGCCAGAAGCAAAAGACAAGGCCCCGATTAGCTCACCCCCACAGACCGCATCATCTTCTAAAATCAGCGTATAGGGCTTGTCTTGCGCCAAAAATTCTTCAATTGCCTTTATATGACTGGCATAGCAGCCAAGCTCGCTCAATATAGGATTACGGTGATGAAATCGGGACCATTTTTTTAAATCATAATGGTGCTGAAACGACTTAAACCCAAGCGTTTTCCCATCACATGCTGAAAGGCGTGTGAAATTTAAATTCAGCGCCCTTAGATCTTTGCTTATTGCAGTCCACCGATCCTTTGAACGATCGAGGTTTATAACCTGAATAAACAGACTCTCATTCACCTCTTTATCCGGCTCAGTGCTCATAGCCATAACATCACTGTCCCTTAATGCTGATGCCCGCCATGACCATGGGCATGACCATGTGCGACTTCATCCGCAGTTGCCATGCGTCTTTGCGTGATTTTCACGTCGTAATGCAGCGCCATACCCGCCAATTCATGGTTCGCATCAATATAAATATCGTCTCTGTCAATTTTCACAATGCGAAAAACAATGGGCCAGCCATCTCGCTGGCCCCCTGCAAATTGCAAGCCTTCTTTAATCTCCGTTCCCTCTGGGAATTTTGATCGCGGAATTATCATTCTTAGAGATTTATCCACGTCGCCATAGGCCTGAGCGGGGGGAAGAATGACCGTCTTGCTCTGTCCAATGGTCATATCTTTTATATTATCTTCCAAGGCTGGCAGTAAGCTTCCATATCCTAGTAGCACAAGTAATGGCGCATCGTCTTTCTCATCTGTACCGCCTAAAATATGCCCATCTTGATTTTTTAGCGTGAAATGCAATCCAACAACTTCTGCCATACCATATTCCTTTAAGCGTATCAGCGATCATTTTAATCACGCTCTAACAGACACACCGCCAACAATAATACAATGGCTAATGACAAGGCTCGGGCCGCTCTAAGTGCACGGGCTTAAAATGAAACCACTTCCTAAACCAGGCGGGGTGAAGTGTCGATTCAATTTCATCAGCGAGCGTAGCAGACGTCATATCTTCATAATACACCCCGCCGCGTCTATAGCTAACGGTGAGTTCCGGGTTGTTAGACATACGTGATAAAAATTCATAATAAATCATCCCTACATTATCACGCTCATAATATTTAAGGCTCTTTCCACCTGTTGAGCTTTCAATTTCAACGATGTCGTCAAGATAGGTGAAAGGCTTTGGAGTGTTTTTCATTATCAAGTGATTACTCACCCCAGCTTCCAGCCTAAGATTAGCAAACATGTTGACTGATTGAGCCGTTTTTAATCCAAGATAAGGAGACCAGCAATT
>CALKIX010000004.1 GCA_937995665.1 uncultured Hellea sp.
GAACGCCATCTGCCTTCAGGCCATCGCTCGCCGCACCCTCGGATAATAAAAGCCCAAGGTCAGCGCTCTTGCGGGGTAGTAAATCAAGAACGCCGCCCAGAGGCCATGTGCGCCCCAGCGCGGGGTGAGGCTATAATGGGCGGTGAGATAAATCAGCATAGCGGCGATGGCGGCATTGCGCATGTCCCGCGTACGGGTGGTGCCAATGAAAATACCATCAAGCTGCCACGCGGCAAAGCCCAGCAAAGGCACAAGCGCGCAATAGGGGAGAAACTCCCGCGCGCTGGCCACGACAAGCGGGTCATGGGTTAGCATGGCTATCAGATAAGGCGCGAGCCAGAATATCGCCGCGCTGGTCAGTACGCCAAAGAGCATTGAAAACTCAGATGTCAGCCGTACGGCTTTATCAAAACGCGCGCGGTTCTTCGCCCCGTAAGCCGCCCCTGTGACGGCCTCTGCCGTATGGGCGAAGGCATCCAAGATAAGCGCCGTAATCGTAATGAGCTGCAATAGGATATGATTGCCCGCAAGGAACACCTCGCCCTCGCGCGCGGCAGCATAAGCAAAAAAGGCAAAAGCAAAGGTCAGGCAAATCGTGCGAATGAAAATATTGCTATTGGCCGCGGCAAGCTTTCTAAGCTCGGCGGGATTAAGCAGGGCTTTGCGGCTCAGGGCCCCGGGGCGCAGACCGCCGCGGCGCTTAATTTCGCCCCATGCCAGCACCGCGCCTGCTACCAGCCCGCCCCATTCGGCGATGGCGGACGCAATGCCAACCCCATAAAGCCCCCAGCCAAATATAATAACAAAAAGCGGGGAGAGGATGATATTTATCAGGTTGAGAACAATCTGCATTTTTAGCGCCAGCCCTGTGCGGCTTATGCCGATAAACCAGCCCATCAGAGCGATAGATCCCAGCATGGCGGGCAGGCCCCAAAGCCGCGCGCTAATATAGATTTGCGCGGCGGTCTCTAGGCTTTCTTCTGCCTTGGAAAAGCCAAAAGCGAGCGGGAGGAGTAGAGCTTGGGTAAGAATAAAAAACAGCCCAATCGCGAGGCCTAAGGGAACCGCGCGAAAGATATGGGCTTGGACGGCATTCCCATCATTGGCCCCATCGCTTTGCGCGGTGAGCCCCGCCGTGCTCATACGCAGAAAGCCAAAGCTGACATAGATGAGCGCATAAATGGCTGCCCCCAGTCCAATGCCGGCTAAGGCGGCCGTGTTGCTATAGCGGCCAATAACGAAAGTATCGACAAGGCCGACAATAGGGGCTGCGGCATTGGCCAGCATAATCGGCCAGCTCTGCATAAAGATGTTTTTGCGCGAGAGCACCATGCCTCCGCCATGGGGCGGAGCGGGCGCGGCGGGCTTGGCCTTATTTGGCTCCATTACTCCGCTTTTGGCAGTAAGTAATTACCATGCATCGTTGCGATAGGGTCATCATAGTCTTCTTGCCATGCCCGCACATGAACATTGGCAATGCGGCTGCCTTGTTTGAAAATTTTGGCCCGCGCAAAAGTGGGTTTTAAATCCCCTTTTCGTAGATAATCCACATTAATGCCAATAGGCTTTGGCAAGCTCGCATGATCTGTTGAAAGTATGAGCTGCGAAATGGCTGCGATTTCCATAAATCCACTTATCGCGCCCCCATGCAAAGCAGGCAAGCTGAAATTGCCAATATTGCTTTCGATATAAGGCATCAGCAATGTAAAAACGCCGTCGATTTCTGTTGGCTTGACCCCAAGGCTTTGAGCATAGGGCATACGCGCTAAAGTGCGTTTAAGGGCTGCGCTATCCATTAGGCTGTGTCTTTCTTGAAGGCATCATTGCCCGCCGCTGTATTCTGTGTTGCCATAAAGGTGGCCTGTGCCACAGCAATGGGATCTTCTTCGTCTGTTTCATATGCGATGGCCCGCATAAAGGCGATATGCTTAGTCGCTTTATAGCATTCTGCGGTGGCAATAATGGTCTGCCCTGGTACGGCGGCGCGCATATAGTCTATTGATAGGTTCAGCGTGGCGCAGGATTTTGGTATGTCAAAGCTTGCCACAGCGGCCAGCCCGCAGGCTTGATCTAGCAGGGTTGAGACCGCTCCACCGTGTAAGACCCGCGTTTCTGTATCCCCAATAAGGTCTGGGTTATAGGGCAGGCTTAGGGTGCTACGGCCTTTATCAATGGCCACAAAGCGGATACCCAGCTTCTTAGAATGGGGCACGGCATCGGTGATGGCGGGGGCAATTTCCCAGAGTTTTTTGATGTAGTCATCGGCCATGTTGTCCCCAATTTAATTTTAAATTTATCATGTTCTAAAGGCATTTATAGAGCGCGTCTATGAGACGTCTTGGTCGTTTGTCACCTAAAAGCGTATTTTCTTGAAGGTTCATGACGTATGCCCCGCGCAAACCTGTCTCTGGGTCGGCAAAAACACAGGAGCCACCCCAGCCGCTATGGCAAAGCGTTTTGGGATTCGTGCCGTAAAAGAAGTTTGGCGCATTTTCCATGAGCCCTGCGGTGAAGGTGAGCTCAAAGGGCAAAACAAGGTTTTGCCCAGACACGCGCGGGGCTCGTAACTTCTCAATCGCGTCTTCGGCTAAAATTTGAAGGTCACCCAGACGGCCATCGATGGGTATCTGCATCAGCTGCGCCAGTGCTTTGGCGCTGGCTTGGCAATTGCTGCCTGCAAATTCAGTCGCACGCCAGCGCTGGGGATCGCGCGAATTTGGCGATGAATAACGCTGCAAAAAGGCTGCGCGCGTGGCCGCATTTATCTCGCCTAGGTTGGCAAGGGCGCGAGGTTTTCTCATTTCCGCGCAGCGGTGCATTTCGGAAGCAGGCAGTCCAATCCACGCGTCAATGCCGCTCGGCGAACAGAGGTCTTCGCGCAATATACGGCCTAATGTCCGCATATGTTTATCAGCGCGCCGGGCTATTTCTCCCGCCAGAAAGCCAAAAGTGGTAGGATGATAACCGCTGGCAGATGCGGGCTCAAAAAGCGGCTCTTGGGCGGCGAGCTGGGCGCAGGTCTTATCCCAATCATACCAATCTTCGCTCGTCCAGTCTGGATTGCTGATACCCGACAACCCCGCTTGGTGGGACATGACTTGCGCGATAGTCAGATCGCCTTTGCCGTTCTGTGCAAATTCAGGCCAGATTGTACTGACAAGCTGATCATAGCCAATACGGTCTTGATCTACGAGATGAGCAATCACAAGGGCTGCGGCGGCTTTGCCAGAGGAGTAGACAGAGAATAAAGTCTGATCTGTGACCGCTTGTGTTTTTTTCAAATCTGCCCAGCCACCCATAAGATCAATGATAAGTTCATCGCCGCGGTAGATACAAAATTGCGCGCCAAGTTCGAGCTCTTCGCTAAAATTCGCTTTGAAAGCCTCTGTGACGGGGTCAAAGCCGTCTTGGGCGAAGAGGGTGAAAGGTGTGTCGTTCATAATGTTTCCAAGGTGAGGGGGGGTGCCGATATAAGGGCCTGTTGGGCTTTTATAAGCGCCAATTCCCCATTTGCGGTGGGAGTTGATAAAATTTCAAAGATGCTCGCTGTTGATTGCGCTAGGGCTTCTGCCGCGCTTTGCCCGCGCAGAAGGTGGGCAAGAAATGTGGCGGCTAAGGCGTCTCCGCCCCCATGGGGCACCGTCTCAAATTTGTCATGGAAAACGGCGTGTGTTTTATCGCCAGAGGAGAGCATGGCGCCGATTTTTTGATTATGCCTTACGGACGTTACCAGCGAATCGCAAGGAAGCTGGCTGGCCGCGTGCCTTACTTGTTCTAAAGTTTGTGCCTCTTGATGCGTGAGATAGGATAACTCCCAAATATTCGGCGTTAAAATATCAGCGCGCGGCAGCAGGCTTTGCTGAATCGCTTTTGCCCGGTTTTCAGGGATATATAATTTTCCATTATCGCCCATGACGGGGTCGACCAAAATAGTGGCTTTTGAATTTGCGCCTTTTACGTCTTCTATAATAGAAGCCGCAAGAGAGACATGGGACGCCTCGCCCATATAGCCGGTCATAACGGCGTTAATGGTAATGTTTTGCGCTTTTATCGCCTCCCAAATCGAGGCGAGATGGGCTGTGTCTAAGGCCTGCCCGCCCGGCGCCCCCCATCCTGGGTGACGTCCCAGCATTGTGGTTGGGATTGTCAGCACTCTTATGCCAAGCCGTTGCAGGCAAAAAGCGCTGGCTGTTGCGCCGACATGGCTAGCTGCAACGCAAGAGGATATAAGTAAGGCGGTTTTCATTTTTTGAAACGACTATATAAGCGCTTAAAAATCAACAGGAGTTTATCGTGCCGCTTATTATTTATCACAATCCCCGCTGTTCTAAGTCGCGCCAGACACTTGCTTTGATAGAAGAGGCTGGCATGGCGGTGAAAACTGTCCGTTATTTGGAAGACTCGCTTAGCGCGGCTCAAATTACGCAGCTGCGCCAAAAGCTCGGTTTTAGCTCTGTGCGGGATTTTATGCGCAAAGGTGAAGCTATATATAAAGATTTAGGGCTTGCGGCCGTAACAGATGAAGCCGCTTTAATCGCCGCAATGGCCCAGCATCCAAAGCTAATAGAGCGCCCCATCGTGGTTAAGGGCGAGAAAGCTATCCTCGGCCGACCGCCTGAAAATGTAAGTGTTTTTCTATAAAGTTTAAAAAAAAACGCCTTATAAACGCATTGTTAAGGTAAACAGGGCATTCCCTCCATTAACCATAGCGTAGCTCTAACTTTGAGTTGCGTTGACTCGGAGGAATAAAATGCGACTAGCGGTCTGTGCATTATCAGCAATTTTACTATCAGGGTGCTCTTGGATAGGCGGCGGTTTTGGCAGCGGTCAGGGGCAGGGTTTTAACGGCCCATCTGCGCAATATAATAAGGCCGCAGGACGCTATATTGGCGGACAAAGTGCTGGCCGCGTAGACCCTTGCGCGATTTTCTCGCCGCAACAGCCCATTCCTTATGGCTGTGATCCTGCGGATGTCACCCTCGCGACTAGCGGCGGTTTCCCTCAAAAGCCAGATTTTTCCAATAATTATGGCGCCCCAACGGGCGGCTATGGCTCCCATGCGGATGTAGCCTATAAGCAAGCGGCATTTCATGAGCCAAAAGGCGAGCGCCGCAAGCCGCGCTGGCGCGGGTCTTTCGGACTAGGTTTTGAGAAGACTGTGACGGGAAATTTATTCGATGTTGCACAAGATGGTGCCCTTATCCCCTCAACCAGTTATAATCCGCAAGATTTTAATGAGGGCTTTGTTTCGGGGGACCAAGCAAGCGGCTCTGTTGCAATCTCAACCTTTACAGCGAATGATCAATTTAACAATTTCCCGGTTGGCGACACTCTAGATACCGGAATTTTTGTCGACAACCGCTTTGAGAGCCTATCAAGTCCTGACATAGCTTTTGGTGATGTGCACAGCACGCCACTATATTTAAAAGCGGGCGGGGAATTTATTCTCAGCCCTAAAGCGACCATATTTGGTAATGTTGGTTATACTTATTCAGAGGGCAATTCGGTACAGGGGACAACAATTGATGCCACACTTTATCGTCAAGTAGAGACACAATCCTATATTGAGGATCCCGCAAACCCCGGAGCCTTTATTGCGAATGGCGCCCCAACTATCCAAACATCTTTTATTCCTAATCAGCAGATTGCAACATTTGAATATGATTTTAGTAATTCGCAGCGCATCGATCTGGAGGCGGGGGCTCGCTATTACTTTGACCCGATTGTTAAAGATCAAGGCTATAAGACTTTCACACCATTTGTAAGTGCAGCTGCTGGAGCGTCATATTATAACGCGGTTGACGTTAATGTGACACAGGAACAAACTTTTTAT
>CALKIX010000005.1 GCA_937995665.1 uncultured Hellea sp.
GCAGGTCGAGGTTATGCCCGCCACGCTTGTTCGCGCGCAAATTCGTACTGTGTTGTCTGACATAGGCGCTGACATTATCAAAATCGGCATGCTGGGCAGCGCTGAGATTATCGAGGCGGTTGCCGAGGAAATCGAAGAGCAGGATGCCTTTATCATTCTGGACCCCGTGATGGTCGCGACCAGCGGGGATGCGCTGCTTGAGGATAAGGCGAGCGCCTTGCTTAAAGACAAGCTCCTACCGCTTTGTGATTTGGTCACGCCCAATGTGCCTGAGGCTGAAATCCTGACAGGGATAAAGATCGCTGATGTGGATGATATGACCAAAGCGGGCGATGCGCTTTTGGGTATGAATGTTTATGCCGCGCTGATGAAGGGCGGGCATTTAGACGGTAAATCTGTGGTCGATGTTTTAGTTAGCGAAGAGGGCGCGAATATCATGTCTGGCCCGCGCATCCATACGCGCCACACCCACGGGACAGGCTGCACACTCGCCAGCGCTGTTGCCGCCGCCATGGCGCTGGGGGCCTCGCTAGACGAGGCGGTGATGAGCGCGCGCGAATTTGTCTTTCAAGCGATTAAAACCGCGCCGAAACTAGGCGCAGGCAATGGACCGCTAAATCACGGTCTGGATTTGGGCCAAGGCGATGAGGCAGCAGAGGCCGCCCCCGCAGCCAATAACCCCTTCGCTGCGCTTAAGGATTTATAGCGGCGTTCTTTTTCTGGGCTTGGGCTATCATCACGCCGACCGCAATGATAATAAAGGATAAAACCATCCGCCAGCTAAAGTCTTCGCCCAGCAAAAAGCAGCCAAAGATAACCGATGTCACTGGGACGAAATAATTTATCTTGGCCATCATGCTTGGCCCCTTCTGCTCGATGACATAGAGATACAAAATTGTGGCTATCGCGGTGGACCCAATGGAAAGGCCAATCATCATCCATAGGCCAATGGCCGGCGGGATTTGCCTCGGAACCCCATCGTAAATCCCGTAAAGAGTGGAAATAATAGCTGCGCAAATCAGCATCATTGCCGCTCCAGTCGAAGAGGGTGTTTTGGGGACATGTTTGGCAATAATTGTGGTCACGGCATAGAGAAAGGCCGAGAAAAGAATTAATAATTGCGCACGCCAATCTCCAACAAGGCTAAAGCTGAAGTCCTCGGGGAGAAAGAGAATAACAATCCCTATAAAGCCGATGACAAATCCAATTAGCTTTCGTGCGTTGAGATATTCCTGCGCGAAGAAATGGGCGAGTATTATGGTCATAAGCGGCATGGAGCCGACAATGATGGCGGTCAGCCCGCTATCTACGCTCATCTGGCCTATAGAGAGAAAGAAAAAGGGGAGCGCGGATCCAGTAAGCCCCAAAAGGCAATACCAGCGCCAGCGCACATCTGAAAGCTTTGGAAGGCGTTGGCCTTTATAATAGGCATAGGCCGTGACCAGCATGGCGCCAATTATAAGGCGGTAAGCCACGAGCCATATGGGTTTGATATAATCCACGCCCACGCTGACCATCGTAAAGGCGCTTCCCCATATAAGAACCAGCGAAACATAAAGTGCAGGGAACTTCCAAGAAGAATCGTTTAAACCACTAATCATGCACTGACTTGGCAGGGGAGTTGAGCGTGGTCAATAATTGGATTTTATAATATTGCGTTTATCGAATGCCTTAAGTTTTGAAGTCTTTAAACTATGCCTTGAAGGGGTCTCTCATCAAAATGACGTCTTCGCGCTCTGGCGATGTCGATACCATAGAGACGGGACAGCCTATTAGCTCTTCGACGCGGCGAACATATTTCACGGCCTCAGCAGGCAGGTCCGCCCAAGAGCGCGCCCCGCGTGTTGAGCCTTGCCAGCCCGGCATCGTTTCGTAAATCGGCTTCACAGATGCTTGGTTCGTTGCGCCAGCCGGTAGGCGACGAATGATTTTACCATCTAGCTTATAGCCCGTACAAATTTTAAGCTCTGTGAGGCCGTCTAGAACGTCAAGCTTGGTGAGGGAGATGCCTGTTATACCTCCTGTGATAATGGCTTGCTTGACCATGACCGCATCAAACCAGCCGCAGCGGCGCTGACGCCCTGTGACGGTTCCAAATTCATGGCCGCGTTCGCCAAGGCGCTGACCGACAGCATCGTTAAGCTCAGTCGGGAAGGGGCCTTCGCCAACGCGCGTTGTGTAAGCTTTCGTAATTCCCAGCACATAGTTAAGTGCGCGTGGGCCCATGCCAGACCCTGCGGCTGCTTGGCCAGCAATGGTGTTTGAGCTTGTGACAAAAGGATATGTCCCGTGATCAATATCGAGCATAGCGCCTTGCGCGCCTTCAAAGAGGATACGCTTGTCAGAGCGCGACGCTTCGTCCAGCACGTGCCAGACAGGGGCCATGAAAGGCAGAATTTTAGGCGCGACTTCGAGGAGTTGCGCATGCAGCGCTTCAGCATCTGTCTCGGGTTTGCCAAGTCCGCGCCGCAGTGCATTGTGGTGGTGCAATAGATTTTTCACGCGGTCGAGCAGGTGGTTTTCATCTGCTAGGTCACAAACACGAATGGCGCGTCGCGCAATTTTATCTTCATATGCGGGGCCAATGCCGCGCTTGGTTGTGCCGATTTTTACGCCGTCCTCACGGTTCTCGCGAATACCATCAAGTTCTGAATGGATAGGCAAGATGAGGGGCGTTGATTCTGAAATCATAAGATTGTCAGGATTGACCTCTACGCCTTGCTCGCTAATGCGTTCAACTTCGGAGAGAAACGCCCATGGATCGAGGACAACGCCGTTACCAATGACGGAGAGCTTGCCCCCGCGCACAACACCGCTAGGCAGCAAAGAGAGCTTATAGGTCTCGCCGTCGACAACCAGCGTGTGGCCTGCATTATGGCAGCCTTGAAAGCGGACGACGACGTCGGCCCGGCTAGAAAGCCAGTCAACGATTTTACCTTTACCTTCATCACCCCACTGGGATCCGACAACAACAACATTAGCCACGCGATTATACCTCATAATTAAGGCGCGACAGATACTGCCGCGCCTAAAGAATCTTCGTTCTTAGACTTTTCTAGGCTTTAGACAAAAAATTGTCAGAAAGCGAATCGAAAAACGCTTTTTTATAGGCTGACAACATCAACGATTTTGACGTGGTCTAGCGCTTTGATTTGCTTTGCAATGCCTTCTGGGACTGTGCCATCTACAGAGACGAGGCAGACAGCTTCTGAGCCATTATCTACGCGGCCAAGATAGAAGGTCGCGATATTGACTTTAGCATCACCTAAGACTTGTCCTAGCTTACCAATAAAGCCGGGCTTGTCTTCGTTGCGCACATAGATCATGTTCGGATCAAAGGCCGCATCCATAGGTACGCCAAAGAGACGCACAATGCGCGGCTCGCCGCGATAGATAGTCCCCACGATTGCAAATTTGCGCGTTTCCGTTTCAACTGTGATACGGATAAGGCTGTCAGCGCGGCGCGCTTCATCGACATAGCTTTCCTTAATCTCAATGCCGCGCTCTTTGGCAAGAGAGGGCGCTGAGACCATATTGGCTTCAGGCATAACTTTTTTCAAAAGCCCCGCCAGCGCCGCCGCTGACATAGGATTTGTGTTTAGCTCAGTAATCTCGCCTTTATAAGTTAGCTCGACGCCCTTGATAGGGTCGTGAAGAAGCTGTCCCATTAGGCTACCGAGTTTATCAGCTAGGCCAACCCATGGCCCAAGGCGCGGAGCTTCCTCGGCGGAAATTGACGGCGTGTTCAGCGCGTTAGTCACAGCGCCGGTCAGCAAGTAGTCCGCCATTTGCTCTGCCACTTGAACGGCCACATTTTCCTGAGCTTCGAGTGTAGACGCGCCAAGGTGAGGCGTTGCGATGAAGTTCTTTGTGCCAAAAAGGATGTTCTCTTTGGCGGGTTCAACTTCAAATACGTCCAAAGCTGCTGCGCGCACATGACCTGTTTCCAAAGCGTCTTTAAGCGCTTCCTCATCGACAAGACCGCCGCGGGCACAGTTAACAAGTATAACGCCTTTTTTCGTCAAAGCGAGGCGCTCACGCGAAACAATGCCGCGTGTGCCTTCGACCAGTGGCGTATGTAGCGTGATGAAATCAGCGCGCTTGAACAAATCGTCCAGCTCAACTTTTTCAATGCCTAGGGCACGGGCACGCTCTTCAGTCAGATAAGGGTCAAAGCCGATGACTTTCATTTTAAGGCCAAGGGCACGTTCAATGACGAGTGAGCCGATATTACCGCAGCCAATAACGCCAAGCGTCTTATTATAAAGCTCTACGCCTTTATAATCAGATTTTGGCCATTCGCCATTTTGCGTCCGTGTGCTGGCTGCTGGTATTTGGCGGGCCGCTGCGAAGATCATCGCAATGGCGTGCTCTGCTGTTGTCACCGCGTTCCCAAAGGGCGTGTTCATGACAACAACACCGTGTTCAGTGGCGGCTTTCTTGTCGATATTATCCGTCCCGATACCTGCGCGGCCAATGACTTTTAAGTTTTTCGCCGCTGCAATGATTTCAGCATCAGGGCGCGTTGAAGAGCGCACAGCCAAGCCGTCATATTCAGGAATGATCTTGATAATCTCTTCTTTTGAAAGACCCGTGATGACGTCGACATCAATGCCGCGATTTTTAAAGACTTCTGCGGCTGAGACAGACATTTTATCAGAAATAAGAACCTTTGGCATGATCTAGCCTTCCTTCTCTATGAGGGTTTCAAAGGCCCAGTCGAGCCAAGGGATGAGGGCTTCAATGTTGGATTTTTCGACCGCAGAGCCTGCCCAGATACGCAGGCCAGCAGGGGCGTCACGATATGAGCCAAAATCGTAAGCGACGTCTTCGGCGGCCAGTAGAGCCACAAATGATTTAGCAAATGCAGCCGCGTCTTTGATACGCGCATCATTAAAGACAAGACAAACACCTGTATTGGTACGTTCAGCCTTGTTTTCGGCAAGGTTTTTAATCCAAGGGGTCTTTTCAACCCAGTCCCAAAGGACTTTAGCATTCGCATCAGCGCGCGCGATAAGGCCCTTATTCCCGCCAACAGATTTGCCCCAAGTCAATGTGTCGATGTAATCTTCAACGGCGAGCATAGAGGGCGTGTTGATAGTTGCGCCTTTGAAGATGCCTTCATTGATTTTGTCGCCTTTCTTGAGGCGGAAAATCTTGGGCATTGGCCAAGGCGGGTTATAGCTCTCCAAACGCTCAACGGCACGAGGAGAGAGGATAAGCATACCATGAGCGGCTTCTCCGCCCATAACTTTCTGCCAAGAATAGGTCAGCACGTCGACTTTATCCCACGCAATGTCTTGGGCAAAAGCGGCTGATGTTGCGTCGTTAAAAGTCAGGCCTTTGCGGTCTGCCGGAATGAAGTCGAAATTCGGAATACGCACGCCCGCCGTTGTGCCGTTTTGCGTAAAGACAAGATCTTGGCTGCCATCATAGGCGCTAAAATCTGGAAGTTGGCCATATTCGCCTTTAAGAACAGTAACGTCCTCAAGCGGGAGCTGTTTCGTTGCATCTGTGACCCAGCCGGAGCCAAAGGATTCCCAAGCGGCGACCATAACGGGCTTTGGCCCAAGAAGTGACCACATAGCCATTTCAACCGCACCCGTATCAGAGGCGGGAACTATACCGATGCGGTAATCATCTGGCACGTCCAGAACTTCGCGAGTCATGTCAATAGCTAGCTGCAAACGCTCTTTGCCAAGGGCTGAGCGGTGAGAGCGGCCTAAAACTGTAAGATCAAGATTTTCGATTGCCCAACCAGGCCGTTTGGCTGTTGGTCCGCTCGAAAAGCACGGGTTGTCCGGCTTGACAGCCGGTTTGGTGGCGTTTGCCATAACTATGTCTCCATCAACTGCGTTTTTGTACAGTCTCTAAAGTGCGCTCCAGTGGGGGAACGTGGCCCGAGGACGGGTTAGGGCGCGAGGGCGTAAAAGTCAAGTCTTGAATGCCGCATGACGGGCATCACAGATCTATTACTTTGCGTGTTCTAGCGAGTTTGCTACGGATGAAGCCTAGATTATGAACGCCATTAAAAGGAATCACCATGCCGCAAACTTTATCCGAATATAAGCCGCCAGAGGTTTGGAGCTGGAATAAAGAAAATGGGGGAGAATTTGCGAATATAAACCGTCCGAATGCAGGGCCTACCCACGACAAAGAGCTGCCTATCGGCAAGCACCCGTTTCAGCTTTACTCCATGGCCACGCCTAATGGTGTTAAGGTCACGATTATGCTCGAAGAATTACTATCGGCTGGGCATAAAGGCGCTGAATATGATGCTTGGCTTGTCGATATCCGGCAGGGCACGCAATTTTCCAGCGGCTTTGTGGGGGTCAATCCAAACTCCAAAATCCCAGCGTTGCTCGACCGCGGCCCAGAGACTCCCACTCGAGTTTTTGAAAGCGGCTCTATTCTACTCTATCTAGCTGAGCAATTTGGCGCTTTTTTGCCGACGGATCACAAAGCGCGCACTGAAACGATGAACTGGCTGTTCTGGCAGATGGGCAGCGCACCTTATCTGGGCGGCGGCTTTGGGCATTTCTACAATTATGCGCCTATCAAAATCGAATATTGTATTGATCGCTTCTCTATGGAGGTTAAGCGCCAGCTCGATGTACTCGACCGTAATCTGGCCGATAGGAAATATATGGTAGGGGATGAGTACACCATTGCTGATATGGCGATTTACCCCTGGTATGGCGCGCTGGTGCAAAATACTGTCTATGGCGCTGCTAAATTCTTATCCGTGCATGAGTACAAAAATGTCTTGCGCTGGGCCAAGGAGATGGAAGCGCGTCCTGCCGTGCGAAGAGGCCGTATGGTAAACCGTATGTGGGGCGAGCCTTCACAGCAGCTGCATAACCGTCACGACGCTTCGGATTTTGACACCAAAACGCAAGATAAAATCAAAAGCTAAGCCGCGATATGGAATATCTTTTCTCCTATGGGACTTTGCAGGATAGATCCGTCCAAATCGCGACCTTTGGGCGAGAGGTAGCGGGTACGCCTGATGCGCTGATTGGCTTTCGCCAAGATTGGGTGGAAATTACCGACCCTTATGTGCTCAAAACTAGCGGCAAGACACATCACCCCATCGTCACCCAGACGGATAACCCCGATGATAAAGTGCAGGGCACGGTCTTTGCGCTTCGCTCAGAAGATATTGCGCGGGCGGATGCGTATGAAGTTGATGATTATATGCGTGCCTCAGTTTCTCTTGCATCAGGCAAATCCGCTTGGTTATATGTAAAAAAAGAGTAGTCTCACAAAGCTGTCATTTGATATATGCCATCGGCGGGTTATCAGGAGACAAGAAATCAGGAATCTGAGGAGTCGATCATGGAAGATCTTACGGGCGTTGATGCCACTAACGCTGATGTACGCGACGAAGTGCAGGAACGCTATGCAGCGGGAGCTAACGCAGTTGAGGCTGCGCTTTGCTGTCCTATCGATTATAATCCTCAATATCTAAAAATTATCCCCCAAGATGTGCTCGACCGTGATTATGGCTGCGGGGACCCGTCACGCTATGTGCGCGAGGGGGAGACTGTTCTTGACCTTGGTTCTGGCGGCGGCAAAATCTGCTTTATCGCCTCTCAAATTGTGGGGCCAGAAGGAAAAGTCATCGGCGTGGATATGACCGATGACATGCTCGACCTTGCGCGTACGAATGCGCCGATTATTGCCGAACGCGTAGGCTATGCCAATGTTGAATTTAAGCGCGGCCATATTGAAGATCTTAAGCTTGATCTTGATACGCTTAATGATTGGCTTGCGAAAAATCCCGTTAAGAATGCGAGCGATATGGAAGCTATGGATGCCGAAATTTTGCGCATGAAATCTGAAATGACAATGATACCTGACAATAGCGTTGATGTTATTGTCTCTAACTGCGTGCTGAACCTCGTCTCTGATACCAAGAAAAAGCAGCTTTTCGCTGAGATGTTTCGCGTCCTCAAAGTTGGTGGCCGTGTGGCGGTCTCCGATATCATCTCTGATGAGGAGAGTCCTGAAGCGCTTAAGAATGATGCCCGTCTATGGTCTGGATGCATCTCTGGTGCGCTCACAGAAACGGGTTTCGTTGAAGCGCTGGAAGAGGCGGGTTTCCACGGCATTACGATTGATAAGTTCGAAGATGAGCCTTGGCAAATCGTTGAAGGCATTGAGTACCGCTCAGCCACTTATTTAGCCTATAAGGGCAAGCAGGGCGAATGCCTTGAGAAAAACCAAGCCGTTATCTACAAGGGGCCATGGCGCCAAGTGCAAGATGATGACGGTCACGTTTTCAAACGCGGTGAACGTAGTGCTGTTTGCGAGAAGACTTTCAAGCTAATGCAAAAAGAGCCTTACGCCAAAATGTTCTACGCCGTTGAGCCGAGTATTCCTGTAACAGAGCGTATTGAATGGCCTGCTTCCGATTGCGGTGTTCGCCGCCGCGACCCACAGGAGACCAAACAAGGCGCGCCTAAGATCACAACCGATCCCAGCCAAGGCAATAGTAGCTGTTGCTAGGGCCCTTGATGGGACGTTCTCGCAAAAAAGCGTCGATTAGCGTATTTATAAGGGCTGCCTTTGTGGCGGCCCTTTTTGTGTCCTGCGCCCCTGTGACTTTGTTAAACACTGTGACCCCGTCAGGCAGCTTCTCCAAGACTAAAGATATCTCTTACGGGCCGCTGGAACGTCAAAAGCTTGATATTTACAAAGCCGAGCCCCCGAAAGCTAATGCGCCTGTCATTATTTTTGTTCATGGCGGGGGTTGGGATGGCGGCTCTAAGGATATTTATAAATTTCTAGCTCAGGCCTTTACATCTCGTGGCTATGATTTTGCTGTCCCTAATTACAGACTTTTCCCAGAAGCACGCTATCCAGATATGATTGTGGATACGGCAAAGGCGATGGCTTATATATTGGGCCAATATAAAGACCGCCCCATCATAGTGATGGGGCATTCGGCGGGCGGTTATAATGCGCTCATGGCGACGTTGGATAAGTCCTATCTGGCAGCCGAAGGTATCGATATATGTGAGCGCGTTTCGGGTGTCATTAGCCTTGCCGGCCCGACGGGGGCTTATGAGCTTAAAAAAGAGCCTTATATTACCATATTTCCGAACCGTTTTCGCGGCGCAGATGCGCCATTAGGGCATGTGGCGTCGAAGGCTCCGCCGCTGTTTTTGATGAACGGAGCGGATGATATAACTGTGGGACCCAAAAACGCCCAAAACCTAGCGGCCGCCATCAATGCGAGAGGCGGCCAAGTCACGCTAAAAATCTATGAGGGGTTTGGGCATATCACCCCTGTCAAAAACCTCTCCAAGCATTTTGATGGAGGGAACTCTTATAAAGACGAGCTTTTCGCCTTTATAGAATCGCTGCCTGTGAGCGGAAATTTCTGCAGCTAAAAGAGTTTAGCCGCTGTGCTTAGTGCTATAATCATCAGTAATA
>CALKIX010000006.1 GCA_937995665.1 uncultured Hellea sp.
AAACTGAATATGACAAGTAATAATATAATGTTACTACAAGACTTGGAGGCGAAATATCCTTAGGAATGATTAACTCTTAAATAAGGCTGAAGCGGGGCGCGTTGGTCTTTTGCATAAGGGGGCTATTGCAAAAGGCGTGTAGTGGGATATCTCACTACACGCATTGCTTTTTATAGCTAAAAGCTAGAATTAATTCTCTCATCTTTTTTTCAATTTTGGCAAATCATAAAACCGCCCGTTGCGCTTTTGCGCTTTGGCTTGGAATGCTTCCATAATTTCGCCCGGAATCAGCATAGACATATTCCAGACTGCAATATTATCGAGCGTGTCTTGCGTATCATGATCGCGCGCATAGGTGATTATGCGTTTACTGCCATAGATAGCGAGCGGGGGTTTAGTAGAAATCTCGGCAGCGATAGCCATGACGCCATCTAGCATGGCCTTATAATCTGCGTAGACGTCATTAAAAAGACCACGGGTTTTGCATTCCGCGGCGCGCATTTGGCGGCCCGTATAAGCGAGCTCCCTTACAACGCCTTCGGGCATATGGTTGAGAATACGCGGAAAGGTCCCGACATCGGCGGTCATGCCGACATTTATTTCATAAATTGTAATAAAGCTATCCGCGGTGCCATAGCGCATATCGCAGGCGGTGATAAGGTCAACGCCGCCGCCGTAACATCCGCCCTGTATGGCTGCGATGACAGGAATGCGGCAGGCCTCAATTGCGCTGAAGCTGTCTTGTAAGGGTTTGACACCATTATCATAAAAATGAGCGCCATAATGGGCATCATTCTTGTCCTTTGATCCAGCAATATCTCCAGACAACATAGAAATATCTATACCCGCAGAGAAAACAGGGCCCGTGGAAGAAATCACAATCACACGAGCTTTAGCCCCACTATCAATATCTCGAATAATTTCTGGTAGCTCGGTCCAAAATTCAGCAATCATAGCATTTCGTTTTTCGGGACGGTTTAGAACAATATGCGCGATATTGTTTTCAATCGTGACGTCAAAGCAGGTGTAAGTCATATCTTGTCCTAGAGTTTGAAGAGATAGCCTGTCTCGGGCGCCGCTATCCCGCTGAGCACCTGTTGATATGCCTTTAGCATAGGAGCTGCCCCATTATAAGTTTCAACTTTCAGCCATTGACTGGCGCTTTCAAGAAAGGGAATCCAGCGCGCGCCAAGTTTTTGCGCAAAGCCTTGCGCGCCCCAGTCTTGGAGCCGCCTATCGGCATGATTGGGGGCAAAGAAAAAAGCTTTGGGTGTCTTTTGCGGCGAGGGCTCAGCCTTACCGGCTGTCCAATGGGACAGGCCAACTTTGCAAATATATTTCAGGTTTTCTTCAAAGTGATCTTGCAGGCGCGCCGTTATTTTGGCGTTGCCCGACATATCAACAATCACGGTTTTAATATCGGGATTAAGGTCGGTGAGCGCCTCATAGCTTTGCACCTCATTGTAAAACCCTGTGCTTTGTGTGAAAGCCATATTTCTTTCAGAGGTCAATCCTGTGATTTTGATGCCGTCTCGTGCGGTTAAACAAAAGGCTGTGCCCAGCGCCGTCTTGGAGGAGGCTGATAAAATTAGCACTTGCTCTGCCCCGAAATAATTTTCTTCGGCCAGAAAGTCATCGATTAAAAAACTGGTTGTGAAAAGTGGGCGCAGTAGGGGATGTAAGTCTTTTTCAATGGCATAAGAGGGGTCAGCTTTTGTGAAGCTATAACGGTTATACAGGCCGTGTAGGGCTTTGCGGTGAGGGGCTCCGTCCGTAAAGCCATGCGGGGATGTTTTTATGGGGCGCATATCAATGCGCTCAGTGATAGGGAAAAAGCCGTAAATTTCTTGCCCGGCCTCTATGCCATCGCAGCGGCTCTGCGCAACGCACGCATAACCCCAAACTGGCATACAGCCAAAGCCGTCCAGTTCAATTCCGTAAGCGGCGGGATCAAAATAGTGCCAATAGCCAATGCGGTCTCCAGTGGCCATATAACTCACATTATTTGCGGTCAGAGCACAGGCGCCAAGGGCAAGGCGTATCTCTCCGTCCGCTAAGGCCGTCTCTCCGCTTTCGACAATCGCTACATCTGCAAAGTCTGATTTATTGACGAGAACTGTTTGGCTCATTTGAATATTGCCTCATTATCGCAGCTCATTAAGAGCTGGCCTTCAAGGCCTGCTAAGCGGTGTTTGTAAATTTTACGGTAAGCCTCAGAGCTCACCATCTCAATCATCTTGGCTGCATTGGGGTAATGAATAATCGCCGCCGCATCCCATTCACTGTTTTCGTTGTCAACGCCATCCCCTTGGCCAATCAGCCAAGCATTAACCTGCCCGCTAAAGATAAGAGCGCTTTGGGCTAGGCCTTCGGCTTGGAGCAGCTCATTAAAGGCTTTTGCATAGCGCCCATAGGCTAGCCTGCCAGAAATATCTTCGCCATCATTATAGCTCGCCCTGTCTTTGAACTTTAGTAGGTTGAGCATGAAGACAGGGTCCCCTGAGGATTTATGGGCCAAAAAGGCGGCAATTTGCGCAGGCGTTGGCGCTAAGGCATTTAGGGCGGCCATCCTTAAAATGCCCCGCCCAAAACCCAAAGGCGCTGCAGAGGTTCTAATGCGGTGGTAATTTTATCTTTATGTGGCATGGTTTATCCGTTAATCGATATTCTTACTTGAAACACTATGCAACAAATTGCATAATTTCAAGGTGTGTTGTTAAGAGGATCTCATGGCTTTAGCAGAAGCGATACTTGTCTGCCTGACAGAGCGGCCTATGAGCGGCTATGATCTTGCAAAATATTTTGATGCCTCTATTGGGTTTTTCTGGCGTTCTTCACACCAGCAAATATACCGTGAGCTGGGGAAACTACGCGAAAAGGGCTATGTAAGTAGTCAAGAAGTTGAGCAAGACGGTAAACCTAACCGTATCACACATACGGTCACACCAGAGGGCAGAGCAGCTTTATATGAATGGTCCAAACGGCCTTCGCGACACCCTTCTATCAAAGATGAAATGTTCGTGAAATTTTACGCGCTGGACTCCATTGATATGGAGGCGTTTGAAGATCAGCTGACAAACCGCATGGAGTACCATAAGACGCGTTTGTCTCAATATCTGCGCATCAAAGAGCGTTTTTATGACGGCAAGACTTTGAATTTAAATCAGCAAGGAAAACTCATTGCGCTGGAAATGGGTATTGATGGTGAAAGGCAAAACATTCGACAAATAGAAGACGCCATTATAAAAACAGGGGGGTTAGAACGCTCTTAACATACGGTCCTATGCTTTTATGGGCTTGGTATTTTTTGTGCTTTTTTCTTGTTGTTTCCAAAGTTTTGCATATAGGCCTTTTTTCTTGAGCAGAGAGCTATGGTTGCCTTGCTCTTTAATCTCGCCTTTATCCAAAACAATGATTTTATCAGCTTTAACAATCGTTGAGAGTCGATGGGCGATGATAAGTGTTGTGCGGTTGCGCGCGGCATTATCGAGCGCGGCCTGTATTTCGCGCTCTGTCACGCTATCTAGTGCAGAGGTAGCTTCATCAAGGATTAGAATGGCCGGGTCTTTTAGTAAAGTGCGGGCTATGGCTACGCGCTGCTTTTCTCCGCCTGAGAGTTTTAGACCGCGCTCGCCGACCATTGTGTCATAGCCTTTGGGTAGTGTGGCAATGAAATCGTGAACTTGGGCGGCGCGCGCAGCTGCCTCAATATCGGCTTGGCTGGCATCCGGCCTAGCATAGGCGATATTATAGCCGATGGTGTCATTGAACAGAACCGTGTCTTGCGGCACGATACCAATGGCGCGGCGTAAGCTATCTTGGGTGAGGCCTTGCATGTTTTGGCCGTCAATGCTCACGCGCCCGCGCTCAATATCATAAAAGCGAAAAAGAATACGCGAGAGTGTTGATTTCCCTGCACCCGTTGGCCCGACAACGGCGAGGGTTTGCCCCGGCTTTATGTCAAAAGAGATGCCGTCCAGAATTGGGCGATCCGCCTCATATCTAAAGGCTACATTCTCAAAGCGTATTGCGCCTTTCACATCTTTAATGTCTTGCGCTTCGGGGGCGTCTTTGACCTCAGGCTCAATATCAAGCAAGGCGAACATTTTTTCCATATCTGTGAGTGCTTGCTTAATTTCGCGGTAAGCAAAGCCCAAAATATTGAGCGGGCGGTAAACTTGGGTCATTACCATTGTGATGGTGAAAATATCCCCCGTTGTCATGCTGCCCTCCAGCACGGTTTGTGCGGCGAGCAGCACAAGTGCCACCATGCCTAAATTCATGAGAAAGCTTTGCCCAATATTGACCGTGGCCAGCGAGGTGCGCGATAAAATCGCCGCTTCTTGATAGCCCGCCATCGCCCCGTCATAGCGCTGGGTTTCATAATTTTCTGCGTTGAAATATTTGACCGTTTCGTAATTGAGCAGGCTATCAATCGCCTTGGCATTGGCTTCGGTGTCTTTCTTATTCATATCGCGCCGAAATTTCAGCCGCCATTCTGTGGTTGTCACCGTAAACCAGATATAGCTAAGCACTACGGCCACAGCGATGAGGGCAAATTTCCAGCTATAGGCGACCCAAAAGGCGATGCCTGCAATGGAGAGCTGGAGCAGGGTCGGGCCGATATTAAAGAGCAAGAAGCGAAAGAGAAAATCGATAGACCGAATGCCGCGCTCAATCACGCGCGAGAGCCCGCCTGTGCGCTTTTCAAGATGATAGCGCAAAGAGAGGCGGTGCAAATGGGCAAAAGTCGCTGTGGCCACGGCGCGCTGGGCATATTGGCCAACGGGCGCAAAGATATATTCTCGTCCCTCCGCCAGCATAATGGCGAGCAAGCGAAAACCGCCATAGGCGAGTATAAGCCAAATCAGCCCCCAAGCGATGAGACTGCCAAGGCCAAGCGCGTCGAGCTGGAGGTCGAGCCCATCAATGGCGCGGCCCAAAAAGAATGGCGCAAGAACAATAACAAATTGTCCTGCAATCGTGAAAATTAGCGCCAGAAAGGTGCGCAGCTTATAGCTTGGCTTGTCAGTCGGCCAAAGATAGGGCCACAGGCGCATAAAGCTTTTTAGCTGATAGCCTATGCTTTGCTCGGCCCCTTTGGTATCGGGCTTCGTATCTGGACTCATGTGCTGCATAGGGGGCATGTGGACCTAAGCGCGCAGAATTACAAGCCATGTAAACTCAATCTAAACCCCTTTGCGCTATTATGACTTAAATTAAGACATGTATTTGGGATGTCTCAGCATATCTGAGACAGGGTTGGGTAATTATGGCGGCTGAAAAGAAAATTAAGCTTACCGAACAATATGGCCTTGAAACTTCCAGACAGGAACAGGGGCAGGACAAAACAATTATACCGGCCTTGCCGCGCGGAACTGACCGCCGCAGCGAGCCGCGTGCAGGACAACAGGATTGGCGCGTGAACCCCAGATCATATGAATTTATCGGCGCGACCTTTGACCCGCTAACCCCCATACAGACTTTGGCCCGCGCCAAATGGGTCACCACCCAGCACGGCTTTCGCTATATTGTGACGCCGAATGTGGATCACCTTGTGCGCCTGCATAAAGAACCCGAGGTTTACGGCCCGCTCTATGAAGCCTCATGGCTATCTGTGTGCGACTCGCGCATTTTAGAATTACTGGCCAAAGTGTCAGGCTTGCCGCTCTCCGCTGTGCCAGGTTCAGACTTAACCCAGCAGCTTTTTGATAATGTCATTACGCCGAGCGAGGCGATTAATGTCATTGGCGCGGATGAGGATATTATCGCCAAGATGAAAGATATTTACGGCCTGCAAATCGTTAATCATCATCAGCCGCCTATGGGACTGCGTAAAAAGCCAGAGGCGGTAGCCGCCGCCGCTGAATTCATCGCGCAAAACCCTGCGCGCTATACCTTTATTTGTGTGGGCTCGCCCCAGCAAGAAATGGTCGCCAAAGCCGCGCTTGAACGCGGGGATTGTGTCGGCCTTGGTCTGTGCGTTGGCGCCTCCCTAGAATTTTTAACGGGCCGCGTTAAGCGTGCCCCAATGTGGATGCAAAAGGCCCGCCTCGAATGGCTCTTCCGTCTGGCCTCCGAGCCAAAGCGCCTGTGGAAACGCTACCTCGTCGAAGGCCCGCGCATTTTCTGGCTTTGGCTAAAATGGAGCTTTCGTAAGAAAGCTTAGCTTTGCTTCTTATATAACGCTTCGCATTATATAAGTCTGTGCCGTCCCACGCCCCCTTTTTGTTTCAAATAACATTCCGCTTTAGGGAACGTTATATCTCTTAACCAACCCTCTCCCCATTTTTTGTTTTGTCGTCCTGTGGACGGCGGGCCGACCACACATGCGCTATTGCTTACAGCCCATCTGGTGGCCGCATAGATGCGCGCCGGGTTGGCCGGCGGCGGCGCGCCAATATAACGTGGACAGCCCGCGCGGTGGTATCTACGACGGATACCGAAGAAATAATATGTTTTACGCAGACCCAACCGCGCGGCGGTGATTTTTGTGTGGCGGCCTCGTTATCTCCCGCAGTTACGCCAAGCTTGATTTTTAAAATCAAGCAAAGCGCAGCGGTCAGGCCCCACCACAAAGACCCGGCACAATCGAGGGCGTCACGCCTCAATGCTCAGTCTCACCGTCTCTCTCATCAGCAGATAACGCGTCTACCTATCCTCATAAGAGAGAACGAGTGTGACTATAGGGGCAAGCGGGTTTGTGCGGATTAGTTTTTTTGGATTATTTCTGCTGTGGGTCTCAGGATACATTGGGTGGGTG
>CALKIX010000007.1 GCA_937995665.1 uncultured Hellea sp.
AAGCTTTGCAAAACATAGGTGTTCCCAAATCAATTTCTAAGTCAGCTAAATCAGCTTTCACATTTTCACTTTGGACATTACCTTCTTGAATAAGTCTATACCATCTATCTAATTGACTTTTACTTTCTTCAAGCAAACTCTCAGACCAAACCAGCTCACTCCGATAATGCGCCTTAAGCAGCGCGAGGCGAATGACCTCGCCATCCCACTCCTCTAGCAAATCATGGATGAGTTTCACATTCCCCAGTGACTTAGACATTTTGTCTTTGCCCATATTGAGGAACTCATTATGCACCCAATATTTTGCAAAGCTTTCTGTGTCATTGGCGCAGCAGCTTTGGGCGCGTTCATTTTCGTGGTGGGGGAATTTCAAATCCACCCCGCCGCAGTGAATATCAATGGTATTGCCATAGTCCTCATCACAGAGCGCGGCCTTGGCCATGACGGAGCATTCAATGTGCCAGCCGGGGCGTCCCTTCATGTTTGTTCCATTGGGGCCAAAAGGCGCGTCCCAGCCCACCCCGTCCAGCTCTGGCTTCCACAGCACGAAGTCGGCCGCGTTTTTCTTGCGCGCCACTTCGCCCTCGCCCACGCGGTCCCCGCCGCGAAGGTTTTCCAGCGTATTGCCTGAGAGCTGGCCGTAAGCGTCATATTTGGACACATCAAAAAAGACATGACCATCGGATTCGTATGCAAAGCCTTTGACAATCAAATCTGAAATCATCTCAATCATATGCGCGATATGGTCTGTCGCTTTGGGCTGATGGGTTGGCGGCAAGCAGCCAATGGCGGCCAAATCTTCATTGTAAATGCGCGCGAACTTTTCTGTAATCTCAGATATCTCCACGCCTTGTTCTTTAGACGCGGCAATGATTTTATCATCCACATCCGTAATATTGCGCGCATAGACAACGTGGTCCTCGCCATAAATATGGCGCAGAACCCGAAACAGCACATCGGCCACCACAGCGGCGCGGGCATTGCCAATATGGGCATAGCTATAAACGGTGGGCCCGCAATTATACATTGTCACGCGCTCGGGGTTTTGCGGCACAAAGTCCTCTTTTTTGCGCGTGAGGGAATTATAGAGTGTTAATTGCGGCTTTTCAGTCATAGTCAGAACATCTAAAGCCTTGGTATGAAAAGGCAACAAATCATCACGGCAATTTTAATGCTTATTGTCGCCGCGGTCGCTATTCACGGCACCATGAAGCCGCGTCTGGGAAAACTTAAATTCACGGTGCGCGGGGATATTGCTTATGGGAATGGCGGCACAGATGGCTGGTCGCGCCATGACGTGAACAAGGCTTTAGATGAAAACCCGCAGGTTAGAACCCTTGTGCTCAAGCTGATGCCCGGCACGCAAGACTCGGCGACGAACCTAAAGCTCGCCCGCGATATTCGCGCGCGCGGGCTAAGCACCCATCTTCAAAGCAATAGTATTATCGCCTCGGGCGCGGTGGATTTATTTCTAGCGGGCATAGAGCGCACCATGGACTGCGGGGCCTTGATCGGCGTGCATAGCTGGTCAATTTCGGGCGCGCGCGAGACCATCCGTATCTCGCCCACCGATATGGGCGCAGATCAATTTCAAAAGCACCATGAGAAGTTCTTAAGCGATATGGGCATAGACCCTGCCTTTTACGCCTTTACCCGCGCCGCCGCCGAGCCTGAGCATATTCATTATATGAGCATGGACGAGATAAGGCGCTTTGATCTGCTAACCGAGTATCCTGATTGCAACTAATCGCGCCGTGGACATTTTTATTTACTGATAAGGGCTATACGTTTTTGAGGGTGGCTTTTACTGCGCGATATGGGCTATAGGCTCCGCCATGAGCACCGATACACCCAAAAAACCAGTCCTAAAAGCTGTTGCCAATGCCCCGCGTCCTTCCAAAGAAGAGGCGATGGAGGCCGTGCGTACGCTGATTGCTTGGGCGGGGGATGATCCCGCGCGCGAAGGGCTGATTGATACGCCTAAACGCGTGGTCAATGCCTATGCGGAATGGTATCGCGGCTACGCGCAAGACCCAACTGAGGTACTCTCGCGCGTGTTTGAGGATGTCTCAGGCTATGACGATATGGTTATCCTGCGCGATATAGATGTGGAAAGCCATTGCGAGCACCATATGGCGCCGTTCCTAGGCACGGCCTATGTGGCCTATCTGCCGACGGATAAAGTGGTTGGCATTTCAAAGCTAGTCAAAGTGGTCGAGATTTTCGCCAAACGCTTGCAAACGCAGGAAACCATGACAGCACAAATCGCCGAGGCGATTGATAGCGCCCTGGCCCCGCGCGGCACAGCTATTATGATTGACGCGGTGCATCAATGCATGTCAACGCGCGGCGTGCATCACCCTAACGTCTCCACCATTACAACGCAGTTCACAGGTGAGTTTAAAACTAACCCCGCTTTGCAAGAGCGATTCTTACGCTTGATTGGAAAGACGGGCTAGGCGCGGGCGCGCATAAATCTGGCGATCTGATTTACGGCACAGGAAGCTAAGCTTACGCATAACCCTCCCCGTTCGTGATAAAGTATATCGGCGGGCAGGCCGAAAAGCGTGATTCCCATAGCGGCAACGCATATATCCTCTTAAGCAGCGCGGAACATCCCGCTCTTATAAGCGCTATGAGGCACCCCTGCGGCGGGAGAACCCCATCTCGCCTGCCTCAATCATCAGTAAATTATGGTTAGCAAAAGGTTAAAACCATAAAAAAACCCGCCTTAAAGGACGGGTTTGATCAAATTATGTGATTAATTCTAAGCCGCAGCTTCAGCCTGCGCCTTGACGACCTGCTTTTTGATCTTTTTGGCTTTATCCGTCAGCTTGTGATTCTTTGTGCCTAGCAAAAATCCGTCTAGGCCGCCTTTAAAATCAACAGTGCGCAATGTTTTTGCCGCAATACGCATCTTAAAACGCTGTCCTAGCGCGTCAGATGTCAGGCTGACATTACAAAGGTTTACATTAAACCGGCGGTTAGTTTTGATATTTGAGTGAGACACATTATGGCCGGACATAGGGCCTGTATCGAGAAGATCGCAACGACGTGACATGATTTCTGCCTGTTTTTAAATATAAAAGGCCCGCTAAACTGCGGGCATAATCAGTTGGCGGGGGATTAGAGACTCAAAGGGGCCGCGTCAACCCTTTTTACAGCCTTAAGCCCGCAAAACATTTTTGCCGCCCAACTGAGCTTTTGCCTTAAAATCGAGGACGGTTCAGGTTAGGGATATATTTATAGTGATGGCAGCCACTGCACGAAAGCCTGCTAGAGTGCTTATGGGGAAGTATATGCAACGGCTTTTAGCCTTTACCGCCGCAACTGTCATAATGACAGATATAGCGCGAGCCAATCTCATTGCAGAGGGCCGCCATATAGCCACGCTGAATGACAACAATCTGTCTACGAATAGCTATACCCTGCCCCTGTCCGGTCCCAATGCGGTGGAATTTAGCTACAAATTAAAGGGCTATGTGCTCGGCCTACGGATTATTCGCGCCAATTATGCAGGGTGGTATAATGCCAGCCAATATGGCCTTTATGCCGATATAAAGACCTCAGGGCTGGGCGCGCTGCTTAAAAAGCTTGAAATATGGGCCGTCTCGGCAGGCGATTATAGCCGCTCAGGCCTACGCCCGCACTTTCATGTGCAACAAAATTTAAACAAAAAGAACCGCCGCGTTGAAATGAATTATTCCAACGGGCTTCGCCGCGTGGACACAGTCATTAAGCCGCCCCTTGGCTCGCAAGGCATACCCGCCGCCAGCCCGCAAGAACGCTTCAATGCAGATGATACGCTCTCAGCCGTCTTAAACCTGATGATGCGGGGGCAAAAGATCGACGGCGACATTTGCTATGGCGGCATACGCGTTTTTGATAGCAAGCAGCATTATAATCTACGCATGGAATATGTCGGCCCTGACCGCGTTAAAGTCCTTGGCGAGAAAACCGATGTCATTAAGTGTCATGTCTATTATGAACCTATTTCTGGTTTTGACCCCGAGGATCTCCCAGATTCTGAGGAAAGCAGCACCCCCGTCAAAGTCTATATGAAAGCCTATCCAAAGATGGGCCTCTATATACCTGTGCGGTTTAGCTATAAAATCAGCGCGCTTAAGGCCGTCATAAAAATTGATGAAATGCGCGTGAAAACGCCGTAAGAATCAGCCATAAGACTTTATGGCAACCCCTTTAAACCCCTCAACGCTCACCGCGATATTAGGTCCGACCAATACGGGCAAGACGCATTATGCCGTTGAACGCATGCTCGCGCGCGCAAGCGGCGTTATAGGCCTGCCCCTGCGCTTATTAGCACGCGAAATTTATGACCGCATTGTCGCGATTAAGGGCCCAGGGCAATGCGCGCTGATCACAGGGGAAGAAAAAATTATCCCGCCCAAGGCGCGCTACTTTGTCTGCACCGTCGAAGCTATGCCCACAGAGCGCGACTTTGCCTTTCTCGCCATTGACGAAGTGCAGCTTATGGCCAATCACGAGCGTGGCCATATTTTTACAGACCGCGTTCTGCATGCCCGCGGACGCGAAGAAACACTGCTGCTGGGCGCAGAAACCATACGCCCCGTTCTTGCCGCCCTGCTGCCTAATATTCGCTTTGACCACCGCGAACGTTTCTCGCAGCTGCACTTTGCCGGCGCAGCGAAATTAACCCGCCTGCCCAAGCGCTCTGTTATTGTCGCTTTTTCAACCGCCGAAGTTTACGCGCTGGCCGAAATGATACGGCGCTATCGGGGAGGTGCGGCTGTGGTTATGGGCGGTCTGTCCCCGCGGACGCGAAACGCCCAAGCCGATCTGTTTCAAAGCGGCGAAGTTGATTTTCTTGTTGCGACTGACGCCGTGGGCATGGGGCTTAATCTGGATACAGATCATGTCGCCTTTGCCGCCCTTGGGAAGTTCGATGGCCGCCGGCGCCGCGCGCTAACCCCGATGGAGGCCGCGCAAATTGCAGGGCGCGCTGGCCGCTTTCGTAATGATGGCACCTTTGGCACGACAGGGGATTGCCCCCCTATGGATGAGGAACTGGTTGCCCGCATTGAGAATCACAATTTTGAGCCTATCCAATATGTTGAGTGGCGCAATTCAGCCCTAGATTTCTCCTCGCTGAAAGCCTTGGACGCCTCGCTCCATCTCCCGCGCGGCCATAAACGCCTGCGCCGCATTAAAGGCACCACGGATGAGGCCGCCTTTGAACGGCTGAGCGCGATTGACGAAGTTGTAGACGGAATAGGCGGGCCCGCAGATGTCAAGCAGCTCTGGGAGACCTGCCAAATCCCCGACTTTCGAAACCTGACGATTGATACCCATGTAAAGCTCCTTCAAGATATATACAGGCTGCTGGTGAAACATGGCGGCAAACTGCCTGATGATTTCATGCGGAGCCGCATCTCGCGCCTTGATGATATAAGCGGGGGCGTAGACATATTATCGGCGCGATTGGCCAATATTAGAACATGGACCTATTGCGCGGGTCGGCCTCAATGGATGATGACGCCAAAAAAGTGGACAAATATCGCACGCGAGGTTGAAGACAGGCTATCGGATGCGCTACATGAGGCTTTAATCGCCCGCTTTGTTGACCGCAGAACGCGCAAACTACTCAAGGGCATAGGAGCTAACGCCTTTATGGATGCTAAAATAAAAGATACTGGCGAAGTTCTGCTAGATGACCAAATCATTGGACAGCTTGACGGCTTAAAATTTACTGTCGCAAAAAGCGGCTCAGAGCTTGAAGCCAAGGCCCTGCAAGCGGCGGCTGAAAAAGTCGTCATACCTGAAATTAATCGCCGCCTGACAAGCCTGTCTAGCGGCACGCATAATATTTTCACACTCTCTGATGCGGGGCAAATTTTATGGGGCGGCAAAGCTGTCGGCAAAATATCTTCAGGCTCGACCCCCATCAACCCTGATGCAGACATCATAGGCGCAGAAGGCGCGCATGAAAATCTGAAAGTCTTGGCGGCAAGCCGTATGCGGGATTTCCTCAGAGCAGAAGCCGCCGTGCATTTGGCCCAGCTTCAAGAGCTGAAAGCCATTCAAGAGCGCGAGACCACAAGCCCCGAAGCCCGCGGCTTTGCCTTCACGCTTTATGAAAATAATGGCGCTGTAAAACGGAGCGACCACTGGAAGACGATTAAAGAGCTCGACCAAACCGCGCGCCGCCAGCTGCGCGAAGCGAATGTGCAATTTGGCCAATATGATATTTATATTCGCGATATGATGAAGCCCAAAGCGGCGAAGTTTCTCAGCCTCATGACCGCTTATGGGGCGGGCGGAAATAAAAAACCCTTTATCCCCTTTGCCGGCGTGACCTCTATTGCCAATGCGGGCGAGCTGGCCAGTGAGAACTTCACGCCTCAAGCTTTATCAGTCGCGGGCTATCATGCCGTGGGCCCGCGTATTGTGCGCTTTGATATTCTTAACCGCCTTAGCCTTCAAATTCGCCAAGCCCATGAGCAAAACCAAGCTGCCAATGGCGGCAAAGGTTTTCAAATCATGCAGGAAATGCTGGCCATTATGGGCTGCACTTATGAAGAGCTGCGCGGCGTTTTAACCACACTTGGGTTTAAACCAGAAACGCGCGAGCCTATTGTGCCTGCGCCAGAAGCTAAGGTGCCTGCCGTAGAGACTCCACTAGCCGACGCGCCCACCCCACGCCCCGCGCCTGAGGCAAGTGCTGAATCCGTCGCAGCCATACAGCCTGCCCCTAAAAAAGCCTCTAAGAACCTAACACTCTATCAGAACCGCGAAACCCTTGAAGATGGGAGCACCCGCGAAGTCCCTAATACTGAATTTTGGCATATGCCGCCCCGTGCTAAATCAGGCGGCGCCAATAAGCGTAAAGCCCCCCCTCAGGGACAGCGCGGGCGCAAAGGCGCTAATAGCCATAAGGGCAAAGGTAAAGGCGCACTTCAAAAAGGTGAGCGTTATAGTGCGAAACCCGCACGTCAGACGCGTCCTGAAGATTCGCCCTTTGCAGCCCTCGCCGCCCTGAAAAATCTGGATAAAAGCTAATTGAGCAAAAAGGCGCAAAAGCCAGAGGTGATCCCAGATGAGGCCGAGGCAGGCTGCAGGCTTGACATCTGGCTTTTCCGCTCGCGTTTTGTTAAATCGCGCAAGCTGGCCACTCAGCTCATTACAAAGGGCAAAATTCGTGTCACTCACAGCGGAAAGACGGAGCGCATCAAAAAACCGCACTTCATCATCCGCCCTGGCCAAAAGGTGACATTTATGCGGGGAAATCAGCTCATTACAGCCCAAATTATCAGTACAGGCACGCGCCGCGGCCCCGCGCCAGAAGCACAAAGCTTATACCGCCTGTTGACAAGCGGCGAGGAACAAGCCAAATCGCGCGCGTGAGCCATTAAGGACTAAATTGATGACCTATATCGTCAAAGACGAATGTATTAAATGTAAATTCATGGACTGTGTGGAAGTCTGCCCTGTAGATTGCTTCTATGAGGGTGAGAATATGCTCGTGATTCACCCCGATGAATGTATTGATTGCGGCGTATGTGAGCCTGAATGTCCGGTCGATGCGATTGTCCCTGACACAGAAGACGAGCCCGATGGGAAATGGCTTGAGATTAACTCCAAATATGCTGAGCTTTGGCCAGTCATTACAGTTAAAAAAGAGCCGCCAGCAGACCGCGAGAAGTATGAATCTGAAACGGGTAAGTTTGAAAAATACTTCAGCGAAAAGCCCGGTACAGGCGACTAAAACTGCTTTAAAAGCTCATTTTCTTCAAAAAACTGGGCGAATGACTGGATTTTTTGTCATTTTTCTGTTATGTTATTATCAATCACAACGGTGCGGAGCTTTAAAATCTGCGCCGTTTGTTCGTTTAAAGAGAGTGATCTTC
>CALKIX010000008.1 GCA_937995665.1 uncultured Hellea sp.
ATTATGTTGGAGAATAATGTGAGTTACACAAAAGAGCAACAAGTGGCAGAAATGGCTAAAGCTGAAGAAATGACCACTTTTACTTTCCTTTGCTCCCATATCTGACAGATATTGAGTGCCTTAAAATCTCTCAAGAATAAGCTTTCTTAAACCCGATGCTTCTCAGGTTCATACCTCTTTATCAGCGCTTCAATCTCGGCTTCATCATCACTTATCGCGAGCAGCTTGCGGTAGTTTTCTGACGCGCTTTGCGACAGCAGCGGCCAGACGGGGTAGGAATATTCATCATCGGTTTGGCCGTTCCAATAATCTTTGCCCAGCATAATCATGGGCGAGTAATAGCCGGACGTTCCGTAGTGATTTTGCGCGGCGTCTTGGAAAACTTCTTGGCGCGTGCCGGCGCTGCCCGGGGCGAAAATCACGCCGTGGCGCGCAATCATAAGCAGGCCATCCTCGCGAATGGAATTGGAAAAATATTTGGCAATATGGGTCGGGAAAGGCGAGGGCGGCTCATGGCCATAAAACCATGTCGGAATCCCAATGCTGGGGTATTTTAGCTTGTCCTCATCCGTTTGCGGATAGGCTGCCAATATATCCCAAGCCCGCTTTAGCCAATCATCATCAGCATATTCTTTGCCCGCCGCCGCGCCTTTGGGCCGCACGCTCATTTGCGCAATCGCGTCTATCATTTCCTCTTCGCTCCGCCCTGCAAAATAAGCGCCCAAATGTGTCGCTTCCATCCCGCCGGGACCGCCCCCGCTCACCATCAGAAAGCCCGCCTTTGTGAGCCTGCGCGAGAGCTTGGCGATTTTGGTATAGTAAGGGTCTTTGCGTTCCATACCGTGCCCGCCCATAATGGCGACGACTTTGCGCTCGCGTATTAATTCGTAAAGCGCATCGGTAATGGAGTGATCATGGAGGTAGCGAAAGAGCCCGACATCAAGGGGCGTATCATGTTTGCCGCCAAACATAAATTCTCGGTAGACTTTATAATCATAGCTGCGCTGGTAATCCTCCAGCCCGCCGCCCTGATAGCCAGCAAAGATTTCGGCGGGGCTATAAAGGCGCTCTCTATGGGCAGGGAAGCTCAGAAATTGGCTATCGGGGATGATAACCCCGCCCGCTTTGACGATGGCAAAGGTTGAAACAGGGCAAAGTGTGCAGCTTAAAAAGATAGAGCCGTGGAAATCTTGCCCCGCGAGGCTATCCTTATATGGGCGAAGGTCTAAAACCTGTATGGCGGCGGGCAGGCGGGCCGTGTGGGGCGTGCTAAGCCAGCTATCAAATGCGCTGCGGGATTTTATTTCTAACATAGGGCGGCCTGCGATGAATCAGCAACTTATGGCTAAATACTCTTTCAAATTGGCTGCTTTATAAAGCTTTAATTAAGGTTTTAAGCAGCGCGGGGAAACCCCGTTTGATGGATGCAAAATCTTTCATTTAGCTCGCTTCGGTAAGGTCTTGTTAAGGAGGTGAAAGTGATGGGGATTCGGGCTTTCAAACCGGCGTGCCGCTTAAGCCGATATTAACCATAAACCGCTAATTTTTCAGCTATGACACTTAAAGCCATAGAAATGCTCATAGAGCCGGGGGCCGAAGCGCTCATCATGCAAATGGGGCGGCGGATGAAAACCAAGGCCCGCTCCAAGGTCATTGACCGCGCCATTTCCCATATTCGGGAAGATTATCATGTCTCCGAAGTGACCGCATGGTTCTCAGAGCTGCGCTTTGCCCCCTCGCGGCGCACAACGGTACGGCTCAGCCCCGAGAATGCAGTATTTCTGGACCATATCGCGCAAATGGTCGGCCAAGGCCGCCCCGCTGTTTTGCTAGATTTCGTCTATCTCGCCGCCGCCAAGCTCACCCGCGAGGACTTAGAAAGCTTGGTTTAGCCCTCCATGCTCGCCTTTAGCGCGTCTTCTTGGGGCATGCCGATGGCGTGGAAGCCGCCGTCAACATGGTGCGTTTCGCCTGTGCAGGATAGGCCAAGGTCTGAGAGCAGGTAAAGCGCTGCGCCCGCAACGCCCATCGGATCTGTATTGTCCTGCGTGGCCGCAGCGGCCTTGTTAAAGCGGAACATGTGACGGCCAGAGCCGATGCCTGCGGCGGCGAGCGTTTTAATTGGGCCCGCCGAAATCGCATTGACGCGGATTTGGCGCGGGCCAAGATCAGCCGCCATATAGCGCGTGCTCGCCTCAAGCGCAGCTTTGGCCACGCCCATCACGTTGTAATTAGGAATAACGCGCTCAGAGCCAAGATAGGTCAGCGTGACCATCGCGCCGCCATCATTCATGATTTCAGACGCGCGGCGGCCTGCATCAACAAAACTATAAGCTGAAATATCAAGCGCGGATTTAAACCCGTCTCTTGTGGTATTCTCAATGAAAGAGCCCGCAAGCTGGTCTTTGCCCGCAAAGGCAATGGCGTGGACGAGGAAATCAATTTTGCCCCATTTGTCTTTAAGCGTTTGGAAGGTGGCGTCCATTTGCGCGTCATTGGTCACGTCACAATCACATAAGGTGTCAGAGCCAACGGAAGCGGCCAGCGGCTCTACGCGGCGCTTTAACTTGTCGCCTTGATAGGTGAAAGCAAGCTCGGCGCCTTGGGCGGCCAGCTGGCGCGCAATTGCCCATGCAATAGAGTTCTTATTGGCCACGCCCATAATGAGGCCGCGCTTGCCAGCCATAAGAGTGCCTGTTGGGAAAATTTGCTCTGCCATAATCTTGATTCCTTTTCTGGCGCATTAGTTAAGTGAGCTTGGGCCATTTGGCTAGAGGATTTTTGTGCTATCCCGCTATCTGGGCGATAATTAGAACACAACCAGATGCTGTGTTATCTATAAGGTTTATGCGCTTTTAGATAGAGCGCGCTTAATAAATGTACTAAATGATGTAATTATGTCATTTGATGTCGATATCCTTATAGCTGAAACGGTTCAAAAAATTGAACAAACTAAGCTTGGATCAGAAGCGATTGAGGTTCTATGGTCGGCGGCAAAGTCAATTTTTGCGCCTATAAACCTTACAGCCTGTTATGTAGGGCGTGTATATTTGGCTAGGACTTTTCCTGACTCTCCATTCTTTTCCTACTGGAAAGCGCCCGAGGGCTGGGGCGAAAACTACATCAAAAAAGAATACATAAAAGTCGACCCACAAGCCTTGCGCGCTTTGCGTCATACCCAGCCCTATTATTTGTCTGAACATGATATTGAATTGACTAAAGAACAATTGGCAATGAGGCGTGATGCAGAAAGCTATGGGTTAGTGGAATACTTAACCTTTCCCGTGCATTCGCTGCCAGGCATTGCAGGTGCCTTTGCTTTTGCTGCGGATACGGCGTTTCGCTTAACACCCTTACAGCATGTCTGCTTAGAGGTTATCGGGCGCTTTACTTATGAACATATCGAAGATTTACGCGGCGTAGAAAAGGATATCAAGCTGCAGGGCTTAACGGATCGTGAGCGAGACGTTCTAACGCTTGTTGCTCAGGGAAAGACCAATTGGGAAATTGGGACCATACTTGACATTAGTCAATATTCTGTCCGCGACCATTTAAAGTCCGTGTCAAAGCGTTTGGAGACAATCAATCGCACGCAAACTATTGTCAGGGCAGTACAATTGGGTCTTATTCTTCCTTGATATTGCTGTTCGTGCAACACAACCTTAAGGTTTGT
>CALKIX010000009.1 GCA_937995665.1 uncultured Hellea sp.
CGATGACGTCATGGCGAATGCCCTGATCGCGGAGATAAACTTTCAACCGGTCGTGGAAGAAGGCCAGCAGGTTGTCGGACCACGCGTGTGGGCCAAAGGTCCCGCCCAAAGGCAGTGTCAGCCCGTTGTCCAAAATCAACCGGATCACCCCCAACGCCGCACGGCGCAGGGCAAAGGGATCCTTTGACCCGGTGGGTTTTTCGTCAATCGCCCAGAAGCCGACCAGGGTGTCGAGCTTATCAGCCAGCGCTACGGCCACGGCAACAGGCTCAGTCGGCACGCTATCACTTGGGCCTTGAGGCTTGTAATGGTGCTCAATCGCTTCGGCAATTTCGCTATCGCCGCCTTCATTGCGATACATCTGCGCGCCAATTTGGCCTTGCAGCGATGTGAACTCGACCACCGTTTGCGTCACCAAATCACATTTAGCGAGCTTGGCCGCTTGCTTTGCCTTATCTGCATCAGCCCCGACTTTAGGCGCAAGCTCTTTGGCGAGGGCCGCGACACGTTCCGCCTTATCGCGAATAGAGCCGAGCTTTTTATGGAACACCACAGTGTCCAGCTTATCATAATAATCGATAAGCTTTTTCTTGGCGTCTTCGCTTTGGAAAAAGACCGCATCAGAGAGCCGCGCGGAGAGGACTTTACTATTGCCCTTAGCAATTTCCTTGCCGTCATCGGGTGCCGCTTGGTTGGCCACCACAATAAAGTTTGGCGCAAGACCGCCAGTTTTGGGGTTATGCACGGCGAAATATTTTTGGTGCGTACGCATAGAGAGGCGAATAACTTCGGCGGGCAGCTCGAGAAAGCTTGGATCCATATCGCCCAAAATGACAACGGGCCATTCCGCCAGCCCTGCGACCTCATTCAAAAGGCCTTCATCCTCAACCAACTCAAGGCCCTTGGCCTGACAAGCCTTACGCGCATCCGTGATAATCAGCTCTTTGCGCGCATCTGCTGATAAGATGACATGGCCTTTGCCTTCTAAGGTCTTCCTATAATCCGCGAAATCTTTGACCTTATATGGCCCCTTACCGTGGCGGCGGTGCCCTTCGGTGCTATCGCCCGCCGTAATACCGCCCACTTCGACAGGGACGACAGCCCCCCCCAAAAGGCAAATCATAGACTGCAAGGGCCGCACCCAGCGAAAGCTCGAGCCGCCCGATTTCATAGATTTCGGCCAAGGGAAATTCGTCATGACCTCAGGGATAAGCGCTTTTAAAATCTCGCCCGTCTCCTCGCCCGATTTTTCAATCACGGCGACATAATATTCGCCCTTTTTGGGGTCAGAGCGAGTCTCGGCCTGTGAAATATCATCAAGTCCTGCCCCGCGCAAAAATCCTGCGAGGGCTTGCTCTGGCGCGCCGACACGCGGGCCTTTGCGTTCTTCGGAAATATCAGGGCTGCGCGCAGGCACATCTGCGGTAAAGACCAGCCGCCTTGGGCCTGTGAGCACTTGCGCGCCATCAACGCTAAGCCCCGCTTTTTTCAGTCCCGCTTCAAGCGCTTTGGCAAGGTCTTCCCCGGCCCGCACCTGCATACGCGCCGGGATTTCTTCGCAGAAAATTTCAAATAATAATTCGGTCATAATATCTTTTATCTAAAGTGAAGTGCGCCGCGCTTAGAGATCGCACTCACCTGTGATTTGAATTCTGTTATAGCCGCACATTAAAGGCAAGTCGTCGTCCCATGCTTTCACGCGGCCTACAATTCCAGAAAGGCCATCATCGGAGTCGCTATAGGAGACCATAATCTCAACCTCATCCCCCTCAAGAGTTTTGAAATAACGAATGACATTGGTCTCATAATCAGCGGCGCCGCTTTGGCGCAGCGTGCGGAGCTCGCCATTAATACCAATTTGGTAATTACCACCCGCGCTTTTCGTGAATACATAGCGGTCATTATAGTCTGTTCCTTCATGCGCGCCATGGCGCGCCGCTTTGGACAGCGCGCAGCCAGCGGGGATCGTAGAAGATTTAATCTCGCCAATAATCGGAAAGCCTTCTGGTAGAAGCGTTAAGTCCAGCGTTTCTGAATCATCAGACGCCGGTGCATTAATCACGCTCATTTGCGGCGCTAAGGTTTCAGAGGCCGAAGGTTGGCAAGCCGCCAAAAGAAGCGCGGCCAAAATTGCTGTGTGTTTCATCATGCTCATATCTCCCGCGCCCTTATTGCCATGGCCGATCTTGGCCGGATTTCGCAATTTGAGCTTCACTGGCCGCATAGGCCTCGGCGCAGCCTTTGGCCAGATCGCGCACGCGCTTAATATATTCTTGGCGCTGGGTCGGCGACACCACGCCGCGCGCATCAAGCAGATTAAAGAGATGGCTCGCCTTTAGCGCATGCTCATAAGCGGGCAGCGCGAGCGGGGCGTCCAGCGCCAGCAAAGCTTGGCACTCAGATTCCGCGAATTGAAACTTTTGCAAGATTTTCTCATGGTCGGAATGCTCAAAATTATAAGTCGATTGCTGGACTTCATTTTGGTGAAATACATCCCCGTAAAGCACTTCTGGCGTCCCGTTCGCCGCGTTCGCTTCGGTGAACACAAGATCATAAACATTATCCACGCCCTGCACATACATGGCCAGACGTTCAAGCCCATAAGTCAGCTCGCCCGAAACAAGATCAAGGTCGAGCCCGCCTACTTGCTGGAAATACGTATATTGCGAGACTTCCATGCCGTCGCACCACACTTCCCAGCCAAGACCCCAAGCCCCAACAGTGGGATTTTCCCAATCATCTTCGACAAAGCGAATATCGTGGATATCCATATCAATGCCAATTGCGGCAAGGCTGCCGAGGTAAAGCTCTTGTAGGTTAGCTGGGTTAGGCTTCATAATAACTTGGAACTGATAATAATGCTGCAAGCGGTTGGGGTTATCCCCGTAGCGCCCATCGGCAGGGCGGCGAGAAGGCTGCACATAGGCAACATTCCACGGTTTTGGCCCAAGCGAGCGCAGCACAGTGGCAGGGTGAAGCGTGCCCGCACCGACCTCTGTATCAAAGGGCTGCAAAATCACGCAGCCTTGCTCGGCCCAGTAATTTTGCAGGGTTAAAATCAAGCCCTGAAATGAGAGCGGCTTTTCAGATTTTTTTGCCATTAAGTGTGGCCCTTTAATATTTGGCGCAAACCTAATGTTACTGGCGCGAATATCAAGCCTTAAGCTTGATGAATTTCGCCCTCCAGCCCCGCATCGCGCAAGGCTTGCCGTGCATCCTCTATATCTTCATCAATCACCACAAGGCGGCGCGGAATAACGCCAATAGAGCCCTCAATGATAGAGGCGTTTTGATCCATGATAAAAAACGGAATATCGGCCTCTTTTAGAACAGCTTGGGCGAAGTTTAGCGTCGCTGGGTTCACGGTTTTTAACACATCAATCATAATCAACACCTGCGACAGCAAAAGCCCTTGTAGCCTTGGCTTAGCCACACTAAGTTAGGGGCGCAATAAGAAAGGTGGCCGTGTGAACGCACCCGCGCAAATTTTAAAAGATGAGCATGCCAGCCCCGCAGAACGTCTCTGGGCCTTAGCGGCTGAGGATATGGCAGCCGTTGATGCTATTATTCTCGAACGCATGGACAGCCCCGTTGGCATGATCCCTAATCTGGCACAGCATCTTGTCGGCGCAGGCGGAAAACGCTTGCGTCCCCTGCTGACCGTCGCCGCCGCTGGCCTTTGCGGTTATGAGGGCGCTGAGCATCACAAACTTGCCGCCGCCGTTGAATTTATTCATTCGGCTACATTGCTCCATGACGACGTGGTTGATGAGAGCGAGCTGCGCCGCGGTAAAAAGCCCGCCAATCTTATTTGGGGCAATAGCGCCTCTATCTTAGTTGGTGATTTTCTCTTTGCCCGCGCCTTTAACCTGATGGTTGAAAGCGGCTCTATGAAAGCGCTGGGGATTTTGTCCAATGCCTCTTCTGTAATTGCAGAAGGCGAAGTACAGCAGCTTGCCGCGCTGCGTGACGTTAAAATGTGCGAAGACGCTTATATGCAGGTCATCTCCGCCAAGACAGCCGCGCTCTTTGCCGCGGCCACTGAGGTCTCACCCGTCATTGCAGGACGTCCAGGCGCTGAACGCGAGGCGCTAAAGGCCTATGGGCTAAAACTTGGCCTTGCCTTTCAGCTAGTCGATGATTCGCTTGATTATGGCGGCTTTGAAACAGCGTTGGGCAAATCTGTCGGCGATGATTTCCGCGAAGGCAAAATGACCTTGCCTGTTATTCGCGCCGTACAAAAGGCCGATAAAGAAGCCAGTCTTTTCTGGCACCGCGTGATTGTAGATCGCCAGCAAAATGACGTTGATTTTGAAACCGCTGTCTCTCTACTGCGTACGACTGGCGCGCTGGACAGCACAATGGATTTGGCCCGACAATATTCGCGCCAAGCACGAGAAGTTTTAGATGTTTTTGCAGAGAGTCCGTGGCGCAGCGCGCTGCAAGACCTCGCCGATTACGTAGTTGAGCGGATTAATTAGCCTCGCCCAGCAGGGTCGCGACCACCCACCAATGCGGCGCTTGAGCCTGAAGATTTGCTTGCGCGCTTTGTGCGGCCCGCGCGCTTTCAAAGAGACCAAAGCACGTTGCACCAGAGCCTGACATACGCGCGAGCTGACAGCCATCCTGCAAACTAAGCATCCGCAGCACATCACCAACAACCGGAGCCTGCGCTATCGCGATAGGCTGTAAATCATTTTGGCCCGCCAGCGCGCGCGTGATCAAATCGCCTTGCAGCTTTTGCGGCTTGGGCATTGCCGGCACATCAGGCGCAGCGTCAAAAGCTTTAAAAATAGCCGCAGTCGAGACCGCCACACCCGGATTGACTAGCACCGCATAAAGCTGCCCCAAACCCGGGAGCGGCTCGAGCGCCTCTCCTATGCCGCTCATGCGGGCGGTTTGCGAGCCTAAGCAGACAGGAACATCTGCACCTAGCCCCAGCGCAATTTCTGGGTCTTGAGCGCCGCACAGGCGCAGCACGGCCGCGGCATTTGCGCTGCCCCCACCTATGCCCGCCGCGACAGGCAAGTATTTTTCGAGTGTAATATTATGCGGCGAAGCTTGGGCAGCATTTGCGGCCCGCAGGATAAGATTATCGCCCGCTGCGCTTAGTCCTTTTGCAAAAGGGCCTGAAATTTCAAGGCCCATCTGCGCTGCTGGCTTCATCGCAATGACATCACCTATATCGGCAAAGACGACAAGGCTATCGAGCGGATGATAGCCAAAAAAAGCGTCATGGGGATCGGCAATGACCCGCGCCACGTGTAAGGTCAGATTAATCTTGGCCCGCGCTAAGTCTTCCATAATGCCGCCTTAAGGGCGCGCCGTAACGGCCTCAAGACCACCTTTAAGCTTTTGCTGAATTTGGTCCCGCTCTTCTTCTGTGGGATCAAACTCCAAAGCGCGCTCCCACTGATAACCAGCTTCGCGGTAACGCCCCAGCTTCCAGTAAACATCGCCCAAATGATCAACAATAGTCGCCGAGCTTGGCGAGAGGGCAACCGCATCTTCGAGCTTGGCTTTAGCCTCACTATATTGGCCGAGCTTATAATGCGCCCAACCCAAACTATCGACGATAGCCCCGCTATTAGGCTCTATCTGTATCGCGCGGCGGATCATATCAAAGGCCTCCGTAAGGTTCTCGCCCCGGTCCACCCATGTATAGCCCAAATAATTAAGCGCATCGGCATTTTCAGGCTCAATCTCTAGAACGCGTTTAAAGTCTGCTTCGGCGAGCGGCCATTGCTTAGTGCGCTCATAACTTATAGCGCGGAAATAAAGCGGCTGCGTATTGGCTTCAATTTCCTCATCACTTAGCGATTTTACAATCGCATCATATATAGGAAGCGCCTCTTCGTAATTTTCACGAATGAGCCGCGCACGGCCCAAAGCTTCGCGCGTGACATAAGAAGGCTGCTGCGCATTGATAGCCTCCAGAACAGCAATCGCCTTATCATCTTCATCGCGGGAGAACCAAACATTGGCGACCGAGAGCTGCGTTGAGACATAATATTCAGATCTTGCGGGAATATTGTTATAAAGGGCCAGCGCCTCATCTTCGCGCTCAGAGCTCTCAAGTAAAGAGCCAAGCCACAGCGCGGCCTTGTGATGGTTGGGATCAAGACTGAGCGCCAGACGTAAAAAGACCTCGCCCGCATCACGCGCGCGGTTAGCCACAAAGAAACCAAAAGCAGGATCTGTCAGTGCGCGCGCCGCTTCCTGCTGCGGGGATAGGCGCGTTTCAAAATTCTCGCCAGCTTCGAGCGTATCAATATAGGCCTTTACAGGGCCCGTTTCAAAATCGCCATTTTCCTTAGAAAAAGCTTTAAGCTCGGCCAAGGCCAGCTCATTCTCGCCCAGCCCATGCAAAAAACGCGCTTTGGCAAGGCGTGTTTCTATGGGCGACTGCCCTATCTCCTCGGCCTCTTCAAAGATTTTGCGTGCAGCCTCTTCATTGCCAAGATAGGCTTCGGCTTTAGCGATTTGCAAAATGCCGTGATTGAAAAAATATGAGCCACCATCCAGCGTGCCAAGTTGTTCCATGCCTGCCTCAAAATCACCCTCGGCAATATGGCTCCACCCTTGGGTAATATCCATGAGCAGCCCCATAGTGATGTCATTAGTATCAGCGGCGAAATAAGTTTCGGCTTGGCCATAGCGCTTATCTTTAAAAGCCCTTATCCCCAATAGCGCGCGCGCCATAGGCTCGTCTTTATCAAGACTCTGCACTTGCCGCGCAAGGCTTTGCGCAAGATCGAGCTGTCCCGCCGTAATCGCAGAGGACATGGCGCGGCGGCCCAGATCGACATCATCACTCGCCCGCTTAAAGGCGCGGCTATAATAATCCGATCGTACCTTAGACTTATCCAGATAATTCGCGTAGCTACCCGCGAGATATTCACCAAAGAGTTTACCTTCTTCTGGTGCTTGGCTTGATAAATAATCGCTCTGCCCAGATGTTTGGCATGACACAGATAAGACAGCCAAAGCCGCAGTCAGATAATGACGTAATTTCATAAAGTCTCTTTAGCCGCAAAGGCGTTAATAATCGAATATTCGCAGGCTTATTACATATTTGGATAGTTAGGGCCACCGCCGCCTTCAGGGACTGTCCAGACAATGTTTTTACTCGGATCTTTAATATCACAGGTTTTACAGTGAACGCAATTTTGTGCGTTAATTTGGAAACGCGGATTAGACCCGTCATCCTCGCGTAGAACTTCGTAAACCCCCGCCGGGCAATAGCGCTGAGCAGGTTCTTCAAATTCTGGCAGATTGATGTTGATCGGCACAGCACTGTCAATCAGCTTCAAATGGCTTGGCTGTTCTTCGCCGTGATTGGTCGCCGAGAAAGACACATTGGTGAGTCGATCAAATGACAAAACGCCGTCCGGTTTTGGATAATCAATTGGCTTGTGCTTGCTCGCGGTCTCGGTTGATTTAGCGTCATCCTTTTTATGGCCAAGCGTTCCAAATGGATTAAAGCGGGCCAGCGTCGCGCACCACATATCCACACCACCTAGCAACATACCACCAAGCAGCGGACCAAAGCGGCCATTTAGAGGCGCAACATTACGCACGGCTTTAAGGTCTTTGCCAACAGGGCCCGCGCGTAAGCTCTCATCATAATCTGTGAGCTCATCACCCGCGCGTCCTGCTTGCAGTGCGGCATAAGCGGCCTCCGCCGCGTCAATACCAGAATGCATCGCATTATGATTACCTTTAATACGCGGCAAGTTTACAAGACCGGCTGAGCAGCCGAGTAGCGCGCCGCCAGGGAAACAGACTTTCGGCACAGATTGAATGCCGCCCTTAGTCACAACACGCGCGCCATAAGCCACGCGTTTGCCGCCTTCGAGCACTTTGGCAATATCAGGGTGGTGTTTCCAGCGCTGGAATTCCGCATAGGGGAAGAGATGCGGATTTTTATAATTCAAATCGACAATATAGCCGAGAAAGACTTGGTTGTTTTCGGCGTGATAAAGAAATGAGCCACCACCCGCCTTCCAGCCCAAAGGCCAGCCTGCCGTATGCACGACTGCGCCTTCATCATGATTTTCAGGCTTAATGTCCCAAATCTCTTTCATGCCGAGGCCGAACTTAGGCGGCTCACTATTTTCACTCAGATTGTATTTCTCGATAGCAACCTGCGAGAGCGAGCCGCGTGCGCCTTCAGAAAGAAGCACATATTTACCGTGTAGCTCCATGCCGGGCTCATAGCCCTCGCCTTTGGAGCCATCTTTAGAAATGCCAAATTCGCCAGCAACTACACCCTTAACCGAGCCATCATCGCGGTAGACAAGCTCTGAGCAAGACATGCCTGGGAAGACTTCAACACCAAGCGCTTCGGCTTGCTCTGCCATCCAGCGGCAGACATTACCCATAGAGACAATATAATTACCGTGATTATGCATGAGCGGCGGCAAAGCAAAGCTCGGTAATGTCAGCCCCCCGCTTGGTCCTAGCAGCATTAATTTATCAGAAGTGACCGCGGTTTTAACCGGCGCGCCTTTATCTTTCCAATCAGGCATAAGCCGCGTAAGACCCGCAGGGTCCAGCACTGCACCTGAGAGAATATGCGCGCCAACTTCGGAGCCTTTTTCAAGCACAACGACAGAGACATTATCGCCGCCAAGCTGTTTAAGGCGAATGGCAGCCGATAGGCCCGCCGGGCCCGCACCCACAATAACGACATCATATTCCATCGCCTCTCGGCTAGGTGCATTTATACCCACATCACTCATATATTGGACTCGCTATTCATTTGTAATCTCCTTAGGCTAACGATAAATACGCCCCGAGACAAGCATTGGCTTGGGCAAATAGTGTCGCACAAGGAAAGGGAGATTGAGTTATTAGCAAAGCTTTGAACATCGCCTTGTTAACGGCTGACCCGAGTAATTATTCCAATCGCCGTATGATGGAAGCAGGCCGCCATCGCGGGCATAATGTCTATCCGCTCGCCACGCTTTTACAAAGATTGGATGTCAACGCCCAAAGCTATGCGGCCCGCCTCTCTCCGCGCCCAGATGCCGTTATTCCGCGCATTGGCGTACCGCTTTCTGGCTTTGGCCGCTGCGTGATATCTGCTTTTGAAGGAGCGGGCATTTTTACGACAACCTCTTCTTTCGGCCTTGCCCATTCACGCGATAAGTTCCTGGCGGGACAAGTCCTGCATAAGGCGGGGCTGCCTATGCCGAAAACGCTCTCTTTTTCGGACCCGGCCCAAATTGACGAAGCCATTCGCGCCGTGGGCGGTTATCCCTTTATCATCAAACGCCTTGAGGGCACGGGCGGGAAAGCCGTGCGCCTTATCAATGATGTTGACAAAGCCCATCGCCGCATCGGAAAATATATTCGCAAGCGCAAACCTTTCCTCATCCAAGAATTCATCAAAGAAGCCCAAGGCTCTGACCTGCGGGTTTTTGTGGTCGGCGGAGAAGTTATCGCAGCCATGGCCCGCGTGGCCGCCAATGATGATTTTCGTGCCAATATACATGCGGGAGGACGCGGGGAAATCGTAGAGCTAACGCCCAAAGAAGAGACTTGCGCGATCAGCGCGGCCAAAGCCTTGGAGCTGCCTATAGCGGGGGTCGACATTCTGCGCAGCGCGCGCGGGCCCCTCATCTTAGAGGTAAACTCCTCCCCCGGCCTCCAAGGCATTGAGGGCACAACAAAGATAGATGTGGCCGGCGCAATTATTGATTACATTGCAGGCCAAGTAAAAGGGCGCGAAAATGGATAAAGCCTTGGCCTCCATAATGGATTGGTGGGCCGATGTCGGGGTTGATGTGCCAGACATTACGACAGCGCACGCCAAAGCGCGGCCTACAAAACAGCGAGCGCCCACCGCCCAAAGCAAAAGCTCGCCCAGCGCTACGGCCGCGCCTAAACCAGACGCACCTGCGCCCATATTAGACGCTGCCCCCATGGCGGCAAAAGCGAAGACACTCCAAGACCTTAAAGCCGCTATGGATAGCTTTGAGGCGGGCCCGCTATCAGATCATGCGCGCCAATGCGTTTTTGCCCGCGGCAATCCCAAAAGCGGGCTCATGCTCATTGGCGAGGCGCCGGGGCGCGAGGAAGACCGCGCAGGCAAACCCTTTATTGGGCCCGCAGGTCAGCTCCTCGATAAAATGCTCGCCAGTATCGGGCTTTCCGAAGATGAGTTTTATATGACGAATATAGTCAATTGGCGCCCGCCCAAAAAGCGTAATCCAACGGCGGGCGAAATTGAAATGTGCCGTCCATTTTTAAACCGTCATATCGAGCTCGCTGCCCCCAAAGTTATCGTCTTGGTAGGCGGTGTTTCCCTTTCGGCTATGACGGGCGAGAGCGGCATTGTTAAAAAACGCGGGCAATGGCAAGTGCTAGACATCAATGGGAAATCCTATCCCGCCCTGCCCATTTATCACCCTGCTTTCTTACTTCGCCAACCCTTGCTGAAAAAAGACGCATGGAGAGATCTGCTCACCTTGCGCGAAAAACTCGGGGCGCTCTCAAAAGGCTAGTCAGGAACAGACTTGCCTCGGGCCATTCGCCATAAACGGCGTAAAGTTCTTTTCAGGATATGATAAGGCGAGCGCGCCAAAAGCATCAAGCGGCGCACTTTACGCCAACGCTTTCGCGATTGTGGTGCATATTCGGGCGTGAGGTAATTAAAGAAAATATCCGTCACAGCGCGCCAATTATAATTTTGCGCATGGGCTGTAGCGGCCGCGCGGTCTAGCTCCAAAGCGCTAAGACAAGCCTTTTGCAAATCCACATCCACAATCCCTGCCCGGCTGCCTGGAATAATATCAATGGGCCCCGTTACAGGATAGGCGGCAACCGGCGTACCCGTTGCCATAGCCTCAATAATGACAAGGCCAAATGTATCGGTTTTGCTCGGAAAGACAAAGACATCCGCATCCGCAAAATGACGCGCTAGATCCTTGCCAAATTTAGGGCCTAGAAAATGCGCTTTTGGATAGCGTCCTTTTAACTGGGCCAGTTGTGGGCCATCCCCAACAATGACTTTCGAGCCGGGCAAATCAAGCTCTAAGAAGGCCTCTATATTTTTCTCAACAGCCACGCGGCCAACATTGACAAAAATAGGCCGCGTCAAGTCCTTATAGACATCTTCGGGGGCGGCGCGCTTATCAGGATTGAAAAGCTCCGTCTCCACACCTCGCGCCCATGGGGCAAGGTTCTTAAAGCCGCGCTCTGCCAAAAAATCGACCATAGAGGGCGTTGTGACCATAACCCGACCACCGCTATTGTGAAAATCACGCACAAAACGATAAGGCCAAGCGAGCGGAATAAAAGGAAAGCGCGCCTTTATATATTCGGGAAATTTCGTGTGATAGCTTGTTGTAAAAGAGGCCCCCCATTTCAAACAGAATGCCCGCGCGGCGCTGCCCAGCGGACCTTCGGTTGCGATATGTATCGCTTCAGGGGCAAAATTTAAAATGCGCCTCTCCACATCTTTCTTTGCAAAGAGCGCCAGGCGAATATCAGGATAGGTAGGTAGAGGAATCGTACGATAGCCATCAGAAGGCGCGATAATCTCAACCTCATGCCCAGCTTCGCGCAGCGCCCCCACGGTTTTGGACAAAGTCCGCACCACGCCGTTCATTTGCGGCTCCCATGCATCAGTCACGAGCATTATTTTCATGAGCCAAGCCCTTTTCCACTCCAGCCACTATATATAGTGCGCGCTTGGACGGGGTAACAAAATCAGCGCCTGACCGCAATTTAGAAGTTAAAATACAAAATTCCTCCGCCTAATCTCTAAAACAATAGAAAATTGAACGGCGGCGCAAGTTTCCCCCCCATGATTCACAACAAAATTTATATTTTAAGGGTCTGTTAACGAAAAATTTCCTTTTTCGGCACACAAGGTATTGACGGATGAGGGCAAATCAACACTATATGTGGTGTGGCCGCTAAAAACTTACTCTAGCGAGCGCTTATCTGCATATCTTTCGTCAAATGTGTCCACTCGGGCACTGTAGGGAAGATTTGACTGAATTTTTTGGAGCTTAATTGGCAGCAATTAGGCATTTTTGGGAGGATTAGGGAAATATGTCTGAGAATAATGAATTTGTAGGCACAGCAGCAAATCTAGATGTTGCGAGCATTGACCCTATTAACGCCCCGCGCACGCGCACAGCGCCTGAGCAAAAGCCTACCTCATTATCAGAACGCAAGATCGATTCGGTCAAGCAAGTTCGCGCCCGCGATGAGCTTTTAACTGATTTTGGTAAAAAGACGCTCGTTGACCGCTACCTGCTCCCAGAAGAAACTTATCAAGATATGTTTGCGCGGGTCTCAGAGGCCTATGCTGATGATACGGCCCATGCCCAGCGCCTTTACGATTACATGTCAAAGCTTTGGTTTATGCCAGCCACGCCTGTGCTCTCAAATGGCGGCGCGGATCGCGGCCTGCCAATCTCTTGTTTCCTGAACGCTGTAGATGACAGCCTTGATTCTATTGTTGGCGCCTGGACTGAAAATGTCTGGCTCGCGTCAAATGGCGGCGGCATCGGAACTTATTGGGGCAATGTGCGCTCTATCGGCGAGAAGATTGGCCGCGCAGGCAAAACCTCAGGCATCATTCCCTTCATCCGCGTTATGGACAGCTTGACGCTCGCCATTTCCCAAGGCTCATTGCGCCGCGGTTCAGCCGCTGTCTATTTGGATATCCATCATCCAGAAATCGAAGAGTTCCTAGAAATCCGTAAGCCGTCTGGCGACTTTAACCGTAAGTCTTTGAACCTACATCATGGCCTGAACATCACTGATGAGTTCATGGAAGCCGTAAAAAATGGCACTGATTTTGCGCTTATCAGCCCGCATAGCGGCGAGACCATCAAAGAAATCTCTGCCCGAAAGCTGTGGCAGAAAATTCTCGAAATGCGCCTGCAAACGGGCGAGCCCTATATGGTGTTCTCTGACACTGTGAATAATGCACTCGCCAAGCATCAGCGCGACCAAGGCCTGAAGGTTCAGCAATCAAATCTTTGTGCCGAGATCATGCTACCCACTGGGATTGATAAATATGGCAAGCAGCGCACAGCCGTTTGCTGTCTCTCATCCGTCAATGCCGAGAAATATGATGAGTGGAAAAACGAAGAAGGTTTCATCGAAGACATTATGCGTTTCCTTGATAATGTCCTCGAAGATTTCATTCAGAACGCGCCTGAGAAAATGAAAGATGCGAAATATTCTGCCAATCGTGAGCGTTCTGTTGGGCTTGGCTTGATGGGCTTCCACTCTATGCTGCAACAAAAAGGAATCCCTTTTGAGAGCGCTATGGCAAAATCCTTTAACAATCGCCTCTTCCGCCATATTCGCCGCGGCGCAGATGCAGCTTCCGTAAAGCTGGCCGAAGAACGCGGGGCATGTCCTGACGCGGCGGATGCTGGCGTGAAGGCGCGCTTTAGCCATAAAATGGCTGTCGCGCCGACCGCCTCTATCTCTATCATTTGCGGCGGAACGTCAGCAGGTATCGAGCCTATCCCGGCTAACATCTATACGCATAAAACACTCTCTGGCTCTTTCACGGTTAAGAACCGCATCCTTGAAGAGCTTCTCGAGAGCAAAGGTCTTAACACAGATGCGGTCTGGAACCGAATTTTGGAAAATGAAGGCTCCGTACAGTTCTTGGACGAGCTAGATGAGCATGAAAAAGCCACCTTCCGCACAGCCTTTGAAATTGACCAGCGCTGGGTGATTGAACATGCCGCTGACCGCGCGCCTTATATCTGTCAGGCACAAAGCCTAAACATCTTCCTGCCAGGTGATGTTGATAAATGGGATCTCCATATGCTGCATTGGCAAGCTTGGGAAAAAGGTATTAAGTCGCTTTATTACTGCCGCTCCAAATCGGTTCAACGCGCCTCATTTGCGGGCTCTGTTGAGAAAGTAGGTATGAGCGAGATGGAGAAATCCATGCTAGCCGCCGCGCCGACCGATTATGACGAGTGCCTTGCCTGTCAGTAGGGTGCAGTTTCAAAATAATAGAATAATTACGCCCTCAAACTCTTTATAAAAGGACTGAGGGCTTTTTAGTGCCACCACGCTAATGCATCAAAAGAAGGTTGCGGCTTTACTTGAAATTCTGCTCGCCGAATATTGCACAAAGCAATCTGAAGGCAATTATAATGAAAACAGCAGATCTCGTTGATGACGTTTATGATAACGTCTCATTTTGCGATATCCACTTTCGTTCCTTTGGCAAGATTGCTACCTTTCACGGACCTGTGCAGACGGTTAAATGCTTTGATGATAATGGGCTTTTAAAGGCAGAATTACAAAAGCCGGGGGTGGCGGCGGCGGGTCAACACGTATTGCCAGTTTAGGCAATATGCTTGCCGCCTCAATTCAAAAAAATGGTTGAGCGGGCATCATTATTTACGGTGTCATACGCGAGCCCAGATATCAATATAATGGATGTAGGCGTGAAAGCCCTAGGTACCTGCCCCGTTAAAAGCATCAAGCGCCATGAAGGGCTCGTCGGCACGCCTATACATTCTGGCGGGGTTAGATTTACCTCAAAAGCTGGATATATGACGATGAAGACGGCGTTTTGGTCGCCGAGTACGCCCTGATAAGCCGCTAAGTTCTAGGATGTTAGCGGGCATAAGATTGAGTGTATACCTCGCCAAGTACTATCCCGACTGTAGCAGCCAAGTCACAGGGTTTAAACTTTCTTAACATTATATGTGCCTTATGGTTGT
>CALKIX010000010.1 GCA_937995665.1 uncultured Hellea sp.
CGCTGTTCCAGCAACATTCAAGACTGTTACAGACACAGTTGTGGTCACGCCGCAAACTGTTGAGTATGTCACTATCCCAGCGACTTACGAAACATACACTGAAGCGGTTGTTGTTCAGGAAGCGTCTACAGAATTGGTTACAATTCCTGCGACATTCAAAAACGTTACCGAGACAATCGTTGTCCAGGAAGCGTCTACTGAGCTTGTGACAATCCCAGCAACATACGAAACTGTTACTGAGACAGTTGTTGTTCAGCCTGAGACTGTTGAATATGTTTCTGTTCCTGCGAAATTCCGCACAGAGCAGCAAACATATGTTAAGCAAGACGCGTCTAGCGACTTGATCATCATTCCAGCAACATACGACACAGTCACAGAGACAGTAGTTGTTCAAGAAGCCAGCACGCGCCTTGAGTCAGTGCCAGCCTCTTACAAGACTGTGACTGAAACAATCGTTGTTCAACCTGCTCGCGTCGACATCGACGTTATCCCGGCAAAATACGAAACACGCTCAGAGCGCGTTCTTGTTGAGCCAGCTCGTGAAGAGTGGAAGCCAGGTAGCCAAGCAATCAATGCTGGTTCTCTAGGTGCAGGTGGCCGCATCAACACAAATACACAAGGTCAGTTCACTGTCTTTAACGGCACATCTAATCAGGTCATTCAATCGACTGAGACGATCGTGTCGCAAACAGGTGAAATCCTTTGTCGTGTTCTTATCCCAGCGAAGTATAAGACAATCACGAAGCAGGTTGTGGTAACACCAGCCCGCACTGTTGAGCGTCAAATCCCAGCTGTGACGAAGCAAATCACGAAACGTGTTGTTGACCGCGAGGCAACTGTCCGCGAAGTCGCTATCCCGGCTCGCACTGAGACAATCACACGCCGTGTTGTCCGCACACCAGCCCGCGTTCTTAGCGCAGGCGATGCCGGTTATGCAGAATATGCAGCTGGCCGCGGTGGTCGTATCTCTGGCTTTGTTGATAGCAACCGTGATGGCCGTGATGACCGCGATGGTCGTTCATCATCAGCGGCTTCATCTGCAGATGCTGCAGGCGGCGGTTCACGCGCATTTGGGTCTAACATCCAGCGTTCAGGTGGATCTTCATCACAGCAAATCGGAACTGTCGCCACACGCGTCATCGCCGAAGAAGCTAAAGTTGTTGAGCGCCGCATTCCTGCGGTTACGAAGCAAGTTTCTCGCCGTGTTGTTAAGACACCTGCGCGTACACAAGAGCGCACAATTCCTGCGAAAACATCAACGGTTACGCGCCGTGTTGTTGACCGCCCAGCATCTACGCAAGAGCGTACGATCCCAGCGGTTGTTAAGCAGGAAACACGTCGCCGCGTTAAGACACCAGCTCGCACTGCCGAGAAGGTTGTTCCAGCGGTAACGCGTCAGGTAACTCGCCGCGTTGTTGATCGCCCTGCGACAACACAAGAGCGCACTATCCCTGCTGTGACTAAGGTTCAGACACGTCGTGTTGTGAAGACACCGGCTTCGACGCAAGAGCGCGTCATTCCGGCGAAAACATCAACAGTTACGCGCCGTGTTGTGAAGACACCTGCTCGTACGCAAGAGCGCACGATCCCAGCTGTAACGAAGACTGAAACACGTCGCCGCATTAAGACACCTGCTGCTACGCAAGAGCGTGTCATTCCTGCGGTCACGAAACAGGTTTCACGTCGTGTTGTGAAGACGCCAGCGTCGACACAAGAGCGCGTAATCCCAGCGGTTACGAAAACACGCACACGCCGTGTTGTTAAGACGCCTGCGTCTACGCAAGAGCGTACGATCCCAGCAAAGACATCAACAATCACACGTCGTGTTGTTGACCGTCCTGCCTCTACACAAGAGCGTACAATCCCTGCGGTGACTAAGCTTGAGACGCGCCGCGTCATCAAGACACCCGCCGCGACAGTCGAACGTGTTATTCCAGCTGTGACGAAGCAAGTGTCACGCCGCGTCGTTAAAACGCCAGCTCGCACGCAAGAGCGGACTATCCCGGCTGTAACGAAGCTGCAAACACGCCGCGTCATCAAGACACCAGCAGCGACGCAAGAACGCGTTGTTCCAGCGGTTACGAAGCAAGTCTCTCGCCGTGTTGTTAAGACACCCGCGCGTGTTACTGAGCGGACTATCCCTGCTGTAACAAAGCTTCAAACGCGCCGCGTTATCAAAACACCGGCAAGCACTGTTGAACGTGCAACACCGGCTGTGACGAAACAGGTTAGCCGCCGCGTCGTTAAGACACCGGCGCGTACGCAAGAGCGCACGATCCCTGCTGTGACTAAGCTTGAGACACGCCGTGTTGTTAAGACACCCGCGTCAACAGTTGAGCGCGTTGTGCCAGCTGTCACGAAGACAGTCACACGCCGTGTTGTTAAGACACCAGCGCGTGCTCAAGAGCGCACAATCCCAGCTGTAACGAAGCTTCAAACTCGCCGCGTCATTAAGACACCAGCAGCGACAGTCGAGCGTGTTGTTCCAGCCGTGACGAAGCAAGTGAGCCGCCGTGTTGTTAAGACACCCGCGCGTACGCAAGAGCGTGTTATCCCTGCAATCACTAAGCAGGAAACACGTCGCCGCATTAAGACACCAGCTCGCACAGCCGAGAAGGTGATCCCAGCGGTCACGCGTCAAGTCACGCGCCGTGTTGTTAAGACACCCGCCGCGACACAAGAGCGTGTTATTCCAGCAATCACGAAGCAGGAAACTCGCCGCGTTGTGAAAAACCCAGCTCGTGTTGTTGAGCGTGCGACGCCAGCTGTCACGAAACAGGTTTCACGTCGTGTTGTGAAGACGCCAGCGTCTACACAAGAGCGCGTTATCCCTGCGGTGACTAAGCTAGAGACGCGCCGTGTTGTTAAGACACCCGCGTCAACAGTTGAACGCGTTGTGCCAGCTGTCACTAAGACAGTCAGCCGCCGTGTTGTTGACAGACCTGCCTCTACACAGGAACGCACAATTCCTGCGGTTACTAAGCTAGAAACGCGCCGTGTCATTAAGACACCAGCGGCCACGCAAGAGCGTGTCGTTCCAGCCGTAACGAAGCAAGTCACGCGTCGTGTTGTTAAGACACCAGCCTCTACTCAAGAGCGTGTTGTTCCAGCAATCACGAAGCAAGAAACACGTCGCCGCATTAAGACACCAGCTCGCACTGTTGAGCGCGCTGTCCCAGCGGTAACGAAGCAAGTTTCTCGTCGTGTTGTTAAGACACCAGCCTCTACACAAGAGCGTACGATCCCAGCTGTAACTAAGCAGGTTTCACGTCGTGTTGTGAAGACGCCAGCGTCGACACAAGAGCGCGTAATCCCAGCGGTTACGAAGCAGCAAACTCGCCGCGTCGTGAAGACACCGGCTCGTACGCAAGAGCGCACGATCCCGGCTGTTACGAAGCTTCAGCAACGTCGTGTTATTAAGACACCAGCCCGTACGGTTGAGCGCTCTGTGCCAGCTGTCACGAAGCAGGTCACTCGCCGCGTCGTGAAATCGCCAGCCTCTACGCAAGAACGCGTAATTCCGGCGGTCACGAAGCAGGTTTCACGTCGTGTCATGCGTACACCGGCTCAAACACAAGAGCGCGTTATCCCAGCTGTCACTAAGCAGCTAACGCGTCAGGTTGTTAAGACACCGGCTCAAACGCAAGAGCGTACGATCCCAGCTGTAACCAAGCAGGTTCAGCGCCGCGTCGTTAAGACACCGGCCAGCACAATCGAGAAGGCTATCCCAGCCGTCACGAAGCAAGTGTCACGCCGCGTTGTTAAGACACCGGCTCGTACAGAAGAGCGCGTAATTCCAGCGGTTAGCAAGCAAGTGACACGCCGTGTCATGCGCACACCAGCTAGCACACAGGAACGCGTCATTCCGGCAATCACGAAGACTGAAACACGTCGCCGCATTAAGACACCAGCCAGCACGCAACAGCGTACTATCCCGGCGGTGACGAAAGAGGTGACACGTCGTATCGTCAAAACACCAGCCACAACGCAAGAGCGCGTTATCCCAGCTGTGACGAAGACAATCACTCGCCGTGTTGTTGACCAACCTGCTCGTACTGAGCGCCGGGTCATCCCAGCGCGTTATGACACTGTAACCGTTCAGAAGATGGTGGAAGCACCCCGTACTGAAACAGTCGTCATTCCAGCTCAGTATGGCACGATTGAACGCCGTACACAGACATCACCTGAGCGTGCCGAATGGCGTCAGGTTCTCTGTGAAGCCAATGCGAACACAACTGTGATCTCTTCTATCCAGAGAGCTCTTAAGACACAGGGTTACTACCAGGGTGCCATTGATGGCCGCCTCGGGCAGCAAACATACTCTGCAGTTGAGAGCTTCCAGAATGCTCGCGGTCTTTCAACAGGCGGGCTAACGCTCAAAACTGTTGAAGTCCTCGGTGTTGACTGGCGCTCACTTGTTGGCGGTTCATCAGGCGTAAGTTCTGGCGGCTTCTCTTCAGGTGCCTCAGGCTTCTCTGGCGGCGCAACTGGCGGAAGCTTCTCTAGCGGAACAGTCGTTGGCGGATCATCATCTGGCTTCTCATCTGGTACAGTCACAGGAGGCTCAACAGGCTTCTCTACTGGAACAGTTGGCGGAACAGCTGGCCGTGTCATCAGCGGCGGTTCATCAGCTATCTCAGGCGGTGCCTCAAGCATCGGCGGAGCAGCCGGTAGCGTAATCAGCGGTGGCTCATCAGCCATTAGCGGCGCGACATCTGGCGGCGCATCAGCGGGCGGCTTCACAGTCCGCGCTGACGGGTCAGTCACAAACGCCTCTGGCGTGACAATCGGACGTGTTGATGCCAATGGCAACATCACTGACGCATCTGGCCGCATCATCGGCCGCGTGACACCGCAAAACTAGGCTAACGCCACTACAAATCACGGAAAGCCCCGCCCTTGCAGCGGGGCTTTTCTTTTGGACAAACAGTTAAAGACAAGCGGGCCATAATCGCCCGCCTCGCCCCTCTTGGGCGGCTTTGCAAGATCCAAATTTGGTGAATGTCCCGTTGACACAGCGCGACTCGCCTGTATATAGAGCCTCGAAATGGCCGCAGAGTCGACAATACGTCCTCTCAGAAGCGGCCTTGATTTATTTTGGAGCGGTTATTAAAGCCGCCCGCGTGAAAAGGAAAAGACCATGTTTGCAGTCATCAAGACAGGCGGTAAGCAGTATAAAGTCGCTAAAGACGACATTATTATTGTCGAGAAATTAGACGCCGAAACTGGCAAAACTGTAGCCTTTGGCGACGTTTTACTCGCTGGCAAAGATGGCGACGTTAAAGTTGGCGCCCCCCTTCTTAAGGGCGCAGAAGTTAAAGGCGAAGTCCTAGAGCAGCGCAAAGGCGCGAAAGTCATGATCTTCAAAAAGAAGCGTCGTCAGACTTATCGCCGTAAGCGTGGTCATCGTCAAAATGAGACGGTCGTGAAAATCACGTCCATCAAAGCATAATTATAAGATAGGTTAGGAGTAACTCATGGCACATAAAAAAGCAGGTGGTTCATCTAACAACGGTCGGGATAGTGCTGGCCGTCGTCTTGGCGTGAAAAAATCTGGTGGCCAAGCGGTCATCCCAGGCAACATTATTATCCGTCAGCGCGGCACGAAATATTATCCAGGCACCAATGTTGGCATGGGTAAAGACCACACACTCTTTGCTAAGTCCGAAGGCACAGTGACGTTCACAACAAAGCGCAACCAGCGCACATTTGTGTCTGTAGAGCCGATGGCCAAAGCCGCAGAATAGCGATCTTACACATATGGATCGCTCCTTAATCAAGGCGATCCGATAAATGCAGGGAAATCGGCGCGCCGGTTTCCCTTTATTTTTGGGACAAACACATTCCCTGCCTCGCCAGAAATGGAGGCGAATATGAGACATAGAATAGAAACAGAGCGCCTAGTTTTGCGCCCTATAGGCCTTGGTGATGTAAGCGCCATGTCCAAGCTTGGCGGCGCGCCCGCCATTGCGCCTATGACAGAGATGATAACAGCGCCCTTCCCTGAGCTCTCCGCTGAGTTTTGGGTCATGCAGAAATGCGCCCAAGCGCGGCGCGGGCTCTCCTTTGCCTATGCCATTACCCTTGGCGGGGGCGAGCTGATGGGCGTTGTAGAAGTCTTTCGCCGCGAGCCAGATGCAGCGCTAGAGCTAGCCTATTGGCTCGGCACGCCTTTTTGGGGCCAAGGCTATATGATAGAGGCCTGCCGAGCTGTCCTACGCGAGGCCCGCGAGCGCTTAGGCGCCCAGCGCATCACTACGGGTGTCTTTGTCGACAACCCAAGAGCCCTGCGCCTATTGCGTAAGCTCGGCTTTACAGCCGCGCAGAGCTATCAAGCTTGGTTTTCTATGGCCCGTATGGAAAAGGCGAAAGGTATCCCCCTCACCCTTGAGCTCTCGCAACTGTGCATGAGCAAAGATGAGGCGCGCGCCCCCTTGCCCTTCAAGCCAAAATTGGTCATGAGAGCCTAAAGATAAAGTGAAATCATGAAATTCCTCGACCAAGCGAAGATATTTATCAAATCAGGGAATGGAGGCGCAGGCTGCGTCTCCTTTCGCCGTGAGAAATCGATTGCCTTTGGCGGCCCGAATGGCGGGGATGGCGGCAAAGGCGGCGATATCTGGGCTGTGGCCACGCGCTCGCTAAACACCTTGATTGATTACCGCTATAAGCAACATTTCAAAGCGGATACAGGCATGCACGGCATGGGCCGTGACCGCGCAGGTGCGGGTGGTGAGGATATTATCATCAAAGTCCCCGTTGGCACCCAAGTCGTCGATGCCGATAATGGTGAAATACTCATCGATATGACCGAGGATGGTCAGCGCGCTTTGCTTGCCCAAGGCGGCAATGGCGGCTGGGGCAATGCCCGCTTTAAATCCTCAACCAACCAAGCCCCGCGCAAGGCTAATCCCGGCGAGGAAGGCGAGGAGCGCTGGATATGGCTACGCCTCAAGCTGCTGGCCGATGCTGGGCTTGTCGGCCTGCCCAATGCGGGCAAATCGACCTTCCTCTCCACAGTCACAGCTGCCACGCCCAAGACGGCGGATTATCCCTTTACCACGCTGCATCCGCATTTGGGTGTTGTGAACCTTGGCACGGCCGAGCGCTTTGTGCTGGCCGATTTACCGGGGCTCATCGAAGGCGCCAGCGAGGGCGCTGGGCTAGGCCACCGTTTCCTCGGCCATGTCGAGCGCTGCGCGGCGGTGCTGCATTTAGTCGATGCCTCGGCCGATGATCCGCTGGAGAACTACAAAACTATCCGTCAAGAGCTGATAGATTATGACGGCGGCATTGAAGATAAGCCTGAGATTGTTATTTTGACGAAATGCGACGCCATGGACGGCGACACGATAGAACTTGTCCAACAAGAGCTGAGCAAAATTTGCGGCCAGACGCCTTTGCTCATTTCCTCTGTCGCTCAGCAAGGGCTAGAGCCTGTGCTCTTCACCGTCTTTGAGCATGTCAAAGCGCGCCGCGCCAAAGAAGAGGCCGCGCGCGCGGAAAAGCTGCGCCGCATAGCCGTATCGCGCGGCGAGATTGAAGACACGAGTGGATGGACTCCTTAGTGGCCAATACGCTCGCATCCGCTAACCGTCTGGTTATCAAAATCGGCTCAGCTATTTTGGTTGATAGCGAGACAGGCCGGCTGCGTGAGGATTGGCTGATCAGTGTCTGTAATGACATTGCAGCGCTTAAAGCCCAAGGCAAAGAGGTTATCATTGTTTCCTCTGGCGCCATTGCGCTGGGCCGCGCACGGCTGAACCTCATGGGGCAGAAATTATCACTGAATGATAAGCAAGCCTGCGCAGCGGCAGGACAATCCCTGCTAACGCTCTCCTATGAAAACGCCTTTGAAGCGCACGGTCTTGTCACGGCCCAAGCCCTGCTCACGCTCAATGATACGGAAAGCCGCCGCCGTTGGCTCAATGCGCGGCTCACCCTTAAAACCGTCTTGCGCCATGGCGGCGTGCCGATTATCAATGAAAATGACACCGTGGCCACGGACGAAATCCGCTATGGCGATAATGACCGTCTGGCCGCACGCACCGCGCAAATGCTCGGCGCAGATGCGCTGATTTTGCTCTCTGATATTGACGGGCTTTATACCGCCGATCCGCGCAGCGATGAGAGCGCAAAACACTTGCCTGTCATTGAAACCCTTACGTCCGAGATTATGGCCATGGGCGGGGGCGTCAATAGCGAGGCCGGCGTCGGCTCTGGCGGCATGGCAACCAAGCTAGCCGCCGCTAAGATTGCCGTACAGGCAGGCTGCTCTATGTGCATCATGGATGGACGCGAAGCTGCGCCCTTCACGCGCTTGGCTAATGGTGAGCGTTGCAGCTGGTTCTATGCCCAAGACAACCCCAAGAAGGCCCGCAGCCAGTGGATTGGCGGCACGCTGAAAACCGTGGGCAGCATCATCATTGACGCTGGCGCGGCCAAAGCGCTGACAGAGGGCAATAGCTTGCTGGCAGCAGGCGTGTCCACGCTCGAAGGCGATTTTCGCAAGGGCGATGCGGTCTCCGTCTTAGATAGCGAGGGCGCAGAGCTCGCGCGCGGGCTTGTCTCTTATGACGCGGCGGACGCTGAAAAAATACTGGGCCTAAAGTCAAAAGACATAGAGGGCGTTTTAGGCTATGATAATGGCGCGGCGCTCATCCACCGCGATAATTTGGTAATGCTATGACAACTACACCTCACACTCTTAAGGCGGATAGCGACCTTGAAGCCTATATGGCTGACCTTGGCGCGCGGGCGCGTATCGCCGCAAAGGCTTTGCGCCTGGCCAGTTCCGCACAAAAGGTCAAAGCCCTCACCGCTATGGCCGCCAATATTCGCAGCTCAGAGGCCGCTATTCTCGCCGCCAATAAAATCGACATGGATAAGGGCGCAGCTAAAGGGCTGTCAGCCGCCATGCTTGACCGCCTAAAGCTCGATAGCGGGCGCGTGGAAGGCATAGCCGCAGGGCTCGACGCTATTGCCGCCCTGCCTGAGCCTGTCGGCTCCATTGATGAGAGCTGGAGCCAGCCTAATGGGCTAAAGTTCAACAAAGTGCGTGTCCCCATTGGCGTGATTGGAATGATATATGAAAGCCGCCCCAATGTGACCGCTGATGCGGGCGGGCTTTGCGTGAAATCTGGCAATGCCTGTATCTTGCGCGCAGGCTCTGAGAGCGCCAATTCCAGCGGGGCTATTCATAAGGCGCTCGCCGCCGGGCTTGAAGATGCCGCCTTGCCCGCCGGCGCCATACAGCTGATTGCCACCACAGACCGCGCCGCCGTTGGGCACTTGCTGGGCGGTCTGAATGAATCCGTCGACCTTATTATACCGCGCGGGGGCAAAAGCCTAATTGCGCGCGTCCAGAAAGACGCCCGTGTACCTGTGCTCGCTCACCTCGAAGGGCTCTGCCATAGCTATGTCCACCAAGGGGCTGATGTGCAAAAAGCTCTCGCCGTTGTCATGAACGCGAAATTGCGCCGCACGGGTGTTTGCGGCTCGACTGAAACCGTGCTGATTGATAAGGCCATAGCGCAGAGCTTTCTGCCAAAGCTCGCCGCCAAGCTGCATGAGGCGGGCTGCGAAATGCGCGGGGATAAAGCCTCTCAGCGGCTCGATGCCAATATCATTCCCGCCGCCGATAATGATTTTTTCACAGAGCATCTGGCCGCGATTATCAATTTGCGCATTGTGGGCGGCATAGACGACGCCCTCGCCCATATTGATACCCATGGCAGCGGACATACGGACTGTATCCTGACGGAAGACGCTGACGCCGCCGCACGCTTTCTGCGCGACGTTGATAGCGCCATTGTCATGCATAATAGCTCGACGCAATTTGCCGATGGCGGTGAATTTGGCTTTGGCGCTGAAATCGGTATTGCCACAGGCCGCCTGCATGCCCGCGGCCCTGTCGGCGCGCAGCACCTAACGACCTATAAATATACGGTCCATGGCGATGGCCACACCCGTCCGGCGTAAGAGGCGATGGGATAATGAGCAAATATGACGGGCTATCTATCGGTCTCTTTGGCGGCTCATTTAACCCCGCCCATGCCGGGCATATGCATGTCGCCAAATGCGGGCTCAATCCGCTTGGACTTGACCGGGTCTTTTGGCTCGCGACCCCGCAAAACCCGTTAAAAGATAAGCAGCCCAGCTATGAGAGCCGTGTTGAAACCGTGCGCGCGCTCGGCCTGCCGCCCCGCATGGAAGTTAGCCATATGGAACGCGACTTTGGCACGCAATATACGATAGATTTTATCCGCCGTGCGCAAGAGGCGCATCCCAAAACGCGCTTTGTGTTCCTGATGGGCGCAGATAGTTTTGAGCAGCTGCCGCTCTGGAAAGACTGGCACGAAATTACTGAGCGCATCCCCATCGCCGTTATCGCGCGGGGCGGCACAGGGCTCGCGCCAAAACCCTCTAATACCACCGCGCTCATGATGACCGATTACCGCTTGCCTGAAGACAAAGCGCATGAGCTTAAAAATAAACCAGCTCCGGTCTGGACTTTTCTGACGCCGCCTCTAAATAACCTGTCCTCATCAAGCATTCGTAAGGCAATGGCCAAGCGCAAAACTATGTGATATGATGAAAGCGTCAGACCATAGGAGAGTCCCCTGACCGAAATAGCCGAAGTGAGCTTGCCCTCACAAAAAGACAATAAAGAATCCGAAGCCCTGTCAGACTTTATCATGGGTATTCTTGATGAACATTCCGCGCAAGATACGCTGAAAATTGATATACGCGGCAAATCCTCTGTCGCGGATTATATGATTGTGACCTCTGGGCGCTCTAACCGCCATGTCGGCGCGCTCGCCGATTATGTCATTCGCGGACTAAAGGAACAGGGGCATAAAGATATTGGCGTGGAAGGCCTTGATGGCTGTGACTGGGTTTTGATCGATATGGGCGATGTTATCATCCACCTCTTCCGCCCCGAAGTACGCGTCTTTTACAATCTTGAAAAGATCTGGTCTGTTCCGCTCCCTGAAGGTCTGCAAGGTGTTGTAGAAGCTTCTCCAGAAGAATGAAAATCATCCTGCGCGCAGGCGGGATTATCCGCTCTGGCCCAGAACGCGCGCTCATTAACGATTACCTCAAGCGCGCACAGGGCCTAGCCAAAGGCACAGGTTTTCTTAGCCTCGAAGAACAGCAAGTGGATATGCGCAGTGCCAAATCTCGCGCGGCGCAAACACGGTTATTATTTGACGCCATTCCCAGCGGAGCCAAGCTGGTTATCTTTGATGAGCGCGGCAAAAACCCAACCTCTCGCAAAATCGCGCAAAGCCTTGGCGGCTGGCGTGATGACGGTATCTCCCAGCTTTATTTGGTTATTGGGCCTGCAGAGGGCTTTGAGCCGAGCGAAATTCCTGCTGGCACAGTGCGCTGGGCCTTTGGCGCGCAGACATGGCCGCATAAAATGGTACGGCTGATGGCGGCGGAGCAAATCTATCGCGCGCTGTCAATTCATGCGGGTGCCCCCTATCACCGCGACTAACAATATTATATGCCAGTAGCATGAAACGCGCCTTTACAGCTTTGATTCTGGCCAGCTTCGCCCTTGGCATAGCGCCGATGAGCGCAGCACAGGACACGCCCGACCCCGAGCAGCTGGAAAGCCTGACCCAAGCCGAAGCCGAAGCGCGCCGCAAAGAAGCCGAGCTCGCCAAACGCAAAAAATCCGTCCAAAGCGAAATTAACAAGCTCAAAAAAGACCTTGTCAGTACAGCTTCTGAATCTCAAAACTTTGAAAAAGAAGGCCACAGCCTAGAAACCAAATTATCTGCTATGGAGATTGAAGCAGAGCGGTTGGACGCGGCTATATATGGCGATCGTCAGACCTTGATGCAGCTCTTAGCGGCCTTGCAGCGCATAGAGAATAACCCGCCCCCGCCGCTTGCGACGAATCCGGCTGATGCCAAGCGCGCCGCCCGCGCGGCGACCCTCGCTGCGGCGCTCTCCTCTGAGCTTAAAACACGGGCCGATACACTCAGCCTTCAGCTCTCAGAGTTAAAGTCGCTGCGCGCAGAAATGGCGACGAAGCGCGAGAGCTTGGAAGCCAATGCCCTTGCGCTCTCTCGCCGCCGTGCCCGCATCAATGCGATGGTCAAACAAAAGTCCGACCTTGAGCAGAGCATTGCCAAAGACAAAGAGCAGGCCTCTAAAGAAGTCAAAAGACTTAAAGAAGAAGCCAATACGCTACGCGAGCTGATTGAGTCATTCGAAGCCGCGACAGCCGAGCTTGCCCCCCGCCTTAAGCCCAACACTAAAAAAGGCAGTAGCCCGCGAAAATCCGTGGCAGCCAAGCCTGTTACGCTTCCCAAAGGCGTCTCGAGCTTTGCCAAGGCCAAGGGAAAACTGCGCCCGCCGGCCCAAGGCCGCGTCACGCGCCAATATGGGAGCGGAGAGAAAGGCATTACGATGGAAACCCGCGCCCGCGCTCAGGTTATCTCTCCTTATGCGGGCCGTATCGAATTTGCAGGCGCCTTTAAGAATTATGATAATGTGGTTATCTTAAATGTGGGCGGAGGCTATTTTATCTTGCTGACAGGCATTGGGGAAACTTATGTGGAAACGGGTGAGAATATTATTATCGGCGAGCCGCTAGGATTAATGCCTTTTAACTCCAAAGACCGCGCAGAACTCTATATAGAGTTTAGAAAAAATGGCGGAACGATTGACCCGAAACCGTGGCTCGGCGCGGCTCTTGCAACTGGGTAATGGCAACGGGATAGTAGCAACAAGAGAGTGCGGCGCGAAAACTGCTATTTTATACTAGTAAGCGCCCACAAGCCGCGTTAGTAAAAAATACGGCCTTTTTAAAGGCATAAAAACTGGACTGAACTATGATGAAATATGTATTGCCGACACTCGGAGCTGCTGCAGCTATCGGCCTATTTGCGCTCTCAAATGCGAACCAAACAGCTGTCGCTGTAGAGCGCCCTTCATATGATGAAACATTCCAGCAATTAGAGCTTTTTGCAGATGTGCTTGCGCGCGTACGCAGTGACTATGTTGTCGATGTCGACGATAGCGCCCTTATCGAAGATGCGATTAACGGCATGTTGCAGTCCCTTGACCCCCATAGTAGCTATGTGAATCCTGATGATTATCGCGACCTTCAAGTTAGCACCTCTGGCGAATATGGAGGCCTTGGCATGGAAGTCACCAGCGAAGACGGTTTTATCAAAGTCATCGCGCCTATTGATGACACTCCTGCCAAACGCGCCGGCATTAAAGCGGGTGACTATATCACCGATATTGAAGGCGAGAGCATTCTGGGCGTATCTTTAACTGACGCCGTTGCCCGTATGCGCGGCAAGCCCGGCGAGCCGATTTCGCTCACTATTGCCCGCAAAGACTCAGACCCGCTGGATTTCACAATTGTGCGCGAAGTTATCAAACGCCAAGTTGTTAAACATGAAGTCAAAGACGGCATTGGCTATATTCGGATTTCACAATTCAACGAAAAGGCTGATGCGGGCCTTGCCAAGGCGATTTCGAGCTTGAAGAAAGAATTTGGCGGAAAGATACCGGGCATTGTGCTTGACCTACGCGGCAATCCCGGCGGCCTGCTCACGCAATCTATCACCGTGAGCAGCGCCTTTTTGGATGGGGGCGAAGTTGTCTCCACGCGCGGGCGCACTGCGGCCGATACAGAGCGCTATAATGGACAGCGCGGCGAACTTGCTAAAGGCGTGCCGCTTATCGTCCTTATCGACGGCGCTTCGGCCTCGGCCTCCGAGATTGTCGCCGGCGCTGTGCAAGACCGCGGGCGCGGGCTTATCCTTGGTATGACAAGTTTTGGTAAAGGCTCTGTGCAGTCTGTTATCCCACTGAGAGGCGGACGCGACGGCGCGCTTCGTATGACAACGCAGCGTTACTATACGCCCTCTGGCCGTTCTATTCAGGGCACGGGTATTGACCCCGATATTTTTGTCTCTGCCATTCCTGATGACGGCGAAGAAATCCGCATGCGCCGGGAAGCCGATCTGCCCAATGCCATTGTCAATGAGCTTGAAGAAGCCGAGGCCGAAACGCCGGAAGATGAAATCATCATTGATTATCCGCCTGAAGGTTTCGAGGTCGAAGATGATTATCAGCTGCAAAAGGCCATCGAGCTTTTAAAGAATGGGCAATATGCCCAGCGCCTAGCTGAAGCCGGTTAGGCCTTTATGCGCTTTAGCCTTAAACGATTTGGCGCGCTGGCCCTTTTGGGCACCGCTCTCGCGCTTTGGTCGCCCTTGACCAATGCGAAAACCCAGTCTCAAGAAGATCAGGAAATGCTCGCCCAGCTCGAGCTATTTGCCAATGTCTTCTCCCGCGTACGCAATGAATATGTTGAAGAGGTCAGCGATAGCGAGCTGATGGAATATGCCATAAATGGCGCGCTTACTGCGCTAGATCCGCATTCGGCTTATAGCCCGCCCGCAGAATTTAAAGAGCAGCGCGAAGCGGTCAAACGCGAATATGGCGGCCTTGGCATTGAAGTCACCCAAGAGCTTGGCCTTGTTAAAGTTAATCACGCGATTGAGGACGGGCCGGCTTATGCCCAAGGCATTCGCGGCGGAGATTATATCACCGAAGTTGACGGGGAAAGCGTACGCGGTAAATCCCTCGACGAAGCCGTCAAAGGCATGCGCGGGCTCGCGGGCGATCCCATTACGGTCACTGTCTTAAGCCCCGGAGAAACCTCGCGTCAGGTCACAATCGTGCGCGAAGTCGTACGCGGGCGCGCTGTGCGTCACCGCGTCGAACGCGGTATGGGCTATGTCTTTATCGAGACGTTTAATAATGACCGCTTAACGGAGGACCTCACCCGCGCTTTAAAGTCTCTTGAGGCTGAATTAGGTTCAAAACTTCCTGGCCTTATCATTGATATGCGAGGGAATCGCGGGGGATTGCTCGACCAATCTGTTGATGTTTCCAGCCTGTTTTTAGATGGCGGCGAAGTCCTCTCAGCACGCGGACGTCATGCCGATGACACGCAGCGTTATAATGCAAAGCCCGGTGAGCTTTATCCCGATATGCCCATTGTTGTTCTCGTCAATAGCGGCTCTGCTTCGGCAGCTGAGATTGTTGCGGGCGCGCTCCAAGATCGCGGCCGCGCGGTAATTGTTGGACGCAGAAGCTTTGGCAAAGGCTCTGTGCAATCAGTCATTCCCCTACTTCGCCATGGCGGCGCGCTGCGCATGACAACTCAGCGTTATTACACGCCATCTGGCGCGTCGATTCAGGGGCGCGGGATTATGCCCGACGTACTTGTCGCCAATTTCGAGGATACGGGCGAGCTGCGCAAACGCTTTCGCGAGGATAGTCTGAAAAATTCACTACTCAACCCCGATGAGAGTGACTATGAAGAAAAATATGAAGACATAGTTTTCCCGCCTGAAACATGGGACGACGGCGAGGACTATCAACTTTACAAAGCCATCAATATTTTAAAAACCTCGCAATATAAAACATATCTCGCAGAGCAATCTGCGAGGTAGCTTGGCGTAAACACCCAATGCGATAAGCCCATTAGAAAGCCACTTAATTATAACAAATGGGAAACTGATATGAAACACACATTAATAATGACGGGCGCTCTTTCGTTAATCCTAGTGGCTTGTACAAAGTCAGAGACAAAAGCGCCTGCCGTTCCCGTGAGCAGTCTCCCCGCCGACCATATTGATTTGTCCCATTGGAACATCACCGTACCCACAGATGTTGATAATAATGGCAAGGTGGATACTGTGAAAGTCGCCGATATTGCCAGCTATAGCCACCCAGACTTTTTCTATGCCAATGAAGACGGGCATATTGTATTCGCAGCCCCCAATAAAGCGCTCACAACGCCGAACTCGTCTAATACGCGCAGCGAGCTTCGCTATATGAGCCGCGGCAGCGATACCAGCATCAAAACAGCTGCGCCCGGCAATAATTTTGCCCTTGCC
>CALKIX010000011.1 GCA_937995665.1 uncultured Hellea sp.
GGTCAAAACCAAGTTAGATTATATCCGATATTGGTAAGATATTAACTCCAATATTGAAGTGAGTTTGCAGAGTACACAACATATGTGTTTTATACCTCGCAACAAGGCTGTGATTTTTAGTGCCCTTGGTTACTAAAGGTCGCGGGGCACTAATGTCTGTCTCTTCCCTAAAGAGGCGGGCATTAGACCTCCCCCTCCAATAAAAAAGGCGCCTCACGAGGCGCCTTTAATTATGATATAAGACTGGCGCGCTAGCCTTCTTCTTCCAGCGTCGCCATGGCGGCTTCGCTCATTTCGAAGTTATGGAAAACGGTTGAGACATCATCTACATCTTCAAGCGCATCTGTTAGGCGCACAACAGCGGCGGCTTGCTCTGGATTGTCAATTTGGTTTTGACCTCTCCAGACAAGGTTGACGGATTTAGCGTCGCCAAATTGCTTTTGTAGCTCGGCTGCGACTGTGCCCAAATCATCGCGCGCCGTCCAGATTGTGTGGACGGGTTCATATTCATCCCACTGATCTTCGGCTTCTTGGTCGGTTTCGCAATCCTCAGCGCCCGCTTCAATGGCCGCTTCCATCATGCCGTCTTCATCTGTGACGGCGAGGGGATATTCAATCTTGCCAAGCTGGTCGAACATAAAGGCGACAGAGCCTGTCTCGCCCAGCGCGCCGCCATTCTTAGAGAAAGCCGTGCGCACAGCCATGGCCGCGCGGTTCTTATTATCCGTGCTGGCCTCGACGATAAAACCAATGCCGCCCGGGCCAAAGCCCTCATAGCGGATTTCTTCGTAATCATCCCCGTCGCCGCCCGCGCCCTTATCAACCGCGCGTTTGATATTGTCCTTGGGCATAGATTGGCCCTTGGCGTTGGCAATCGCCAGACGCAAGCGCGGGTTCATATCCGGGTCTGGCCCGCCGATTTTAGACGCGATGGCAATATCTTTTGCCAATTTAGAGAAAAGTTTAGAGCGAAGTTTATCCTGACGTCCCTTACGGTGCTGGATATTTGCCCATTTTGAATGACCTGCCATGAGTGTCCCTAATAGATAAATAGTCTTTGATTTGGGGCGTTCTAAGGTATTGGCATGGCGGGGGCAAGGGCTATGGCTGTTTCCTCGGGCTTGAAATACGCCCCTTTTTGGTCAATAGATTAAAGCAGATGTGGGAGCATGAACTATGAAATGGTTTATAAGGGGCATATTACTCGTTATTCTTTTGTTTGCCCTGACGTGCATCGCAGGATTTTTTCTACCGGCGGTTCAGACAAACGAACGTTCTGTAGAAATCAGTGCCTATGCCGAAGATGTTTTTGCGCGCCTTAATGATCTGCGCAGCTATGCCCAGTGGTCGCCTTTGCAGCCTGCCTTACAAGGCGCCAATATCATCTATGATGGCCCCGAGACGGGCGTAGGACAAAGCATGGTTTGGAAAGGCGGCGCGGGCGAGCATAGTTTCGGCGCGCAGGAAATTCTGCAAAGCCATGACCTTGAATTTGTGCAGCTTAGCCAAAATCTGGCAGGGCGAGAGATGACGGCGACCCATGCGATCCTTACGCAAGAGGCGGGCGAGAGGGTTATTGTCCTCACGAAAACAGAAAGCGCGCTTGGCGGCTTTCCTTACCTCTCGCGCGTGCGCGCTAAGTTAAAAGCAGGCGCGGCCAATCAAGATTTAGATGCCGCACTCGCCCGCTTAAAAGCGCTTTCAGAAACAAATTAAGGCAAAAACTTACGGCTCGATCGTTATCGGCTCTTCCCAAGGCTCGAGCTTATCCGTCTGGGAGAGAATATCGCGCACGCGCCCCCCTTGGCTGCCATCACTTAGCGGGGCGTTTGGGTTCAGCCTGTCAAAGCCCGCATCATCCAGAACACTGCCAGATGGCCCGCCGCTATTGACGCTATTATCGCCAATGCGCGGGGCGATATTGCGCGGTATAACACGGCCCGTATTGCGCGGCCCGCTGCCTGCAGGGGTGGCATGGGGGGTAAAACTTTCAAAGCCTGACGCATCGCGTCCTGATATGCGCTTGATATATTCGGGACATTCCAAATGGCTTTTGCCCGCTTCGCGGCAGCGAATATCAAGCACCAAGCCGTCATAGCCAGCGCCCGGACTTTGCCCGCTTCCATCTGGGGTCAATGTCCAGCCAGAGACACCATTGCTATTGCGCTTTGTGCCTGTGCTCGGAATATTGCCGCCGCCAGATGAGGGGCCCGCAATCACAGAGCGCGAGGGCGGCTTAGGCAAGCTCGGGTCAGGTGCGCCATTATCACGGTTTCTAGCATTGCGCTCAGCCTCGCGTTCAGCGTCGCGAGCCGCATCACGGGCGCGGCGCTCGGCTTCTCTTGCGCGCTTATCGGTTTGGCGCTGGGCTTCGCGGGCCGCATCACGTTCCTGCTTGGCGCGCCTCTCAGCTTCGCGTTGCCGCTCGCGCTCGGCGTCTCGGGCTTGCTTGTCGCGGTCTTTGGCTTCTCGCTCTGCTTGGCGGCGCAGCTCACGCTCTTGCTTGGCAAGGTCTTTAGCACGCTGTTCTGCTGCGCGCTGGGCCTGGCGCTCGCGTTCTCTTTGCTCTTTCTGGCGGGCCTTAATTTCGCGCTCTTCTTGGCGCAGGCGCTCTTTCTCTTGCCGCGAAAGGTCTTTAGCTTCGCGCTCTAGCTGGCGTTGCAGCTCTTTGAGGCGATCTTCTTCGGCCTTTTTCTGGCGATCGATCTCGCGTTGTTGGCGGCGCAGCTCTTCTTCGCGCGCTTTGGCTTCGCGGCGTGCTTGTCGTTCGGCCTCTCTCTGAAGGCGCTGAACCTCGCGTTCTTGCTCGCGCAGTTCCTTGGCCTCAAGGCGCTCAAGGCGTCTTTGCTCTTCGGCGCTGCGGCGTTCCTGACGGCGCAGTTCTTCGGCTTCGCGTTTCTCTCTCGCGCGTGCTTCTCGTGCTTCGCGTCTTAGGCGCTCGGCGTCTTCTTTTTCAAGGCGGCGGGCGGCTTGCTCTAGCGCAATAGCCCGCTGGCGCTCTTCTTCGGTAATGGCCTGTTCGGGCGAGGCTAAAATCGTCGGCGCTGTCGTGATGATTTCCTGCGCAGGGGCTTCTTCAATGGCGATTTGTTCAATCGTTTCTGGTGTCGGTTCAGGGGCGACAAATTCAGGAATGATAGGCGCAATCTCGGTCGGCGCAGGCGGGGCGGGGGCCGTGGGCGTGGGCAGAGGCGGTAAGTCTTCAAGTGCGGGCAGGCTCGGCAAAACCTCTTGGTAGGCAGGCTCTGGCGGCGGCGCAGGGATAGGCGCAGGAGGTGGAGGAATATATACGGGCTGCGCAACTGGTTCAGGCGGGGGCGGAACATAGATGGGTTCAGGAATAGGCTGCGGCGCTGGCGGAGGAATATAGACAGGCTCGGTTTTAGTAGGCTCTGGAGCAATAAAATCATTTACGGGTTCTGGTATGGGTTCTGGTATGGGTTCTGGCGCAAATATCTCAATAGCGGGCTGCTCGGCCAATGGCGCGCGCGGGTCTGGCTCGGGTTCGGCCGCAGGGGGCGGAGGCGCTGCGGGCGCGCCGCCGCCTGAGGGGGGCGCGGGTTTAGTGCGCGGCACTGCATTTGGGGCAGGGACAGGCTTGGGCTCTGGCTCAGGCTTTGGCGGCTCTAAAAGCACCAGTTCAACAGAAATAGATTCAGGGTCATCTGGCAGTAAGTCAGGCACGACAAAATTGCGCGTCAGTCCGAAAATAATAAAGACATGAATGAGAAAGGTAATTGCGATAACCGTGACAACACGCTGGGCCGTATCTTCGTAAAACTCAAAGAACGGATCCGGGTCGTGATAGGGCGAAAAATTCGCAAAAAATGTGACGGGCAGGTTCAAAATACACACGCTTGTCAGCTAATGAATCGCCAGACCATCCAGCTATCTCGCTTTGATACGATTTAAGCCCAGAATTGCCAAGGGTTACTTAGGCCAGATATGAGCTCTAAATGGGCCTTGGTGCATTAAAAATAAGACAGAAGCGGGGGTTTATAGCCCAAACTATCGCGCTTTGCTGGAGATAAGCTCCGCTTCAATCAAGCCTCTGAGGGAATTGCCGACATAGATTTTCTTAGTGGATCTGAGCTGCGCGAGGTCAATTTCTGCCTCTTTGGCCGTTCTCTCAGCGAGCAATTTCTCGCGCAAGATACCGGGCAGCAGACCGCAGTTAAGTGCGGGGGTGAGCAGGGTTTCTCCGTGCTCTATGAAGAGCGACGTGAAGCTGCCTTCGCAAAGTTGGCCCTTTGCGTTTAAGAACAGCACTTCATCGGCGCTGCAAATATGGGCTAATCTCTCGCGCTCCCCATCATAAAAATCACGGCGCGATATTTTATGGGCATAGCTTTGCACGTCTTGGCTTAGCGTGTGACGCGAGATGGCAAGGCGCATTTTGGAGATGGGTTTAAGCGGAGCGGATTCAAGGGTAAACTGGCCATTATGGGCGAGGGTGAGGCGAATGCGCTGCGCCGACTTAGTAGGAGAAACTCCGCCGAGGGCGTGCTCAAATTCCGCCGCGCTGAAATGATATCCCATAGCGTCAGCCGCCTTTTCCATGCGGGCTTTATGTGCGGGCAGATTGATAAAGCCCTGATCTGGTTCCCAGCGAAAGGTCTCGATGATGTGAGGGGCGGCAGGGGCCAGCACATCGGCTTTTAAAATACATTCGTCATATTCATCCTGCGCGCCGCTATCGAGCACAAGCCCGCTGCCTACGGGATATGTGATGCGCCCGCGCGCGAGGCTCAGCGTACGAATGGCGACGTTAAAGCACGCCCCCCCATCAGGGTCGATATAACCCATGGCGCCGCAATAAGCATTGCGCGGGGTGTCTTCTAGCTCATTGATAATTTCCATGGCGCGGATTTTGGGCGCGCCCGTCACAGAGCCGCAAGGAAAGAGTGCTTTGAGGATATCTTCAAGGCCTGTCTCATCCGACAGCGTCGCGCTTACGCGAGAGGTCATTTGGTGCAAGGTTGGATAGGTCTCAAGGGCGAAGAGCTCGGGTACGTCCACAGAGCCAACCTGCGAGATGCGGGACAGATCATTGCGCAGCAAATCGACAATCATAAGGTTCTCGGCGCGGGATTTAATATCGGCTTTCATATCGGTCAGAATAGCGGCGTCTTTTTGAGGGTCACCAGCGCGCGGGCGCGTGCCTTTCATAGGGCGCATCGATATGTGCTGCCCCTCTTTGCGAAAGAAAAGCTCTGGCGAGAGGGATATAATTTCAGGCCCATCGCCGAGCGAAATTATCCCGCCATAGCGCCCCTTTTGGCGGTGGCGAAAGCCCGCGTAAAGCGCTTGAGCGCGGCCTGCGTAATCGGCGCTCATGGGGAAGGTTAGGTTAATCTGGTAAGCATCGCCCGCTTGCAAATAGGTCTGCACGCGGTCAAAGCGTGCTTTATATTGTTCAAAACGCCAAGCGGGTGTCATGGTAAGCTTTGGGGGCTCTGCACTATATAGCATATCTGTGGGGGCTGCGCTCGAACAGGATTTGAAGACCCCAAATTGCAGGAGCGGCCCCGTTCTATTTTCGGGCAGTTTGCCGCTTAATTTTGGCTCCAGACAATAGCCCAGCTCATAGGCGCAATAGCCCGCGAGGAAATAACCTTGGTGATGATAGCGGGTCAGCGCAGCGATGGCTGCGGGCAGCTCTTCGGGTATGAGCGCTGTGATAACCTGCTCGGGCGCTTCGTAAAAGCGCTGCTCATGTGTGAGCTGATCATCGAGGAGAATATAGGGCGCGCGCGCGGGCACTAAAAGCTAAAGCCGTCTATAAGAGTGCTATAAAAACTGTTTCGAGCTTTTAGAATATCAAAGGCCTCATCATCAAAACAGCGCCTAAAGCTGACCTGTGTCCCGGGGGCGATTTGGCCTAGTAGCCACTGATCAGCTTTTATGACTTGCAGCACACGCGGATAGCCGCCCGTACATTGGGCGTCAATCAGGGTTAGGATAGGCTGTCCATTGGGCAGCACTTGCAGCGTGCCGGGCAGGAGCGGGGAGCTTGTCATAGAAATGGGCACTTTGGTTTCCACATTATTGCCGCGCAGACGCGCGCCCATGCGGTCGGTTTTATCCGAGGTGATATAGGGGCTCACATAGAGGTGTCGCTTACTTTCTTGCGTTAGCTGCTCAAATTCTGGCCCATGATAGGCGCGCAGAACAACATGGTGGGAGAGAGCGGGCGCGAACCCTAGCGGTATTTTGCGCGGGGCCTCGCAGGGCCGATTATGGGTTTTTAGCCTATCACCTGATTTCAGGGCGCGGCCTTCTAGCCCGCCAAGCTTGGCTGGGATATAGGTTGAACAGCTATCCAAGAAACGCTCAGCGCGAAGTCCGCGTGCAAAGGCGATATAGGCGCGGCACCCATCGCGCGCAAAGCTCATCGTTAAAATGTCATTCTTTTTGACAGGCAGGGCCGTGAAATTCTCGACATTCTGGCCATTTATCTGCGTCCACATATGGGCGCCCGCCAGACCTATTGTGGTGTCTTCTAAGAATTTCAAATGCAGCCCGCCCATGGTGCATTCCAGCGCGGGTGCATCCCAGCGATTGCCCGCCATATAATTGGCCAGAGCAAAGCAAAGCGGATCGGCCGCGCCGCTCGCAGGGATGCCCATATGGCGATAGCCGTGGCGGCCCGCATCTTGGATGGTTGTGCGCGTGCCGGGATTGAGAACTTCTATCATGAGAAGATCTCCTTTGTGCTGGGCACAAAGCGCAAGCGATCTCCAGCTTGCAGCAGGCTTGGGATGTCTTTCTTAGCATCGAACATTGTCAGAGGTGTGCGGCCAATGATTTGCCAGCCGCCGGGGCTGTCCAGCCCGTATATGCCCGTCTGCCAGCCCGCTATGCCGATAGAGCCGGCGGCTACTTGGGTGCGCGGGACAGGGCGGCGCGGGTGATGTAAGCGCGGCGGCGCTTCGGAGAGAAAGCAAAAGCCAGGTAAAAAGCCTAGCATACAGACGAGATAAGTCTCCTCGCTATGGGCTTTTATCAGCGCATCAGGGGTGAGGTTTAAAGCCTCGCACATGGCGTCAAAGTCAGGGCCATATTTCCCGCCATAGACCACGGGGATATCGATGATTTTGCTACCTTCTTTATTGCGCGATTTATGCGTCTTCACATAGGTTTTAAGTTTGGCGATGGCTTCGCTTTGCTGGGTTTGCAGCATATCAAAAACACAGAGCAAGCTGTCATAGGCGGGCACAGTTTCGAGCCAGACCCCATCTTCTCTTAAGCCCGCGGCTAAGCTTTGGATATGCTCGCTAATCTGGCGTGAAAATTCCGGGCTGTGATAGTCAATTAGTACTGCGCTATCGCCATAGGCTGTGATTTGAGGCGCTTTAAAGGGCATGGGTATGGGCCTTTATTGAGATGCCGCAGGCTTGAATTTCGCGGCGAACAAGACGGGCTGTTTCGACTGCGCCCCGGCTATCACCATGAAGGCATAGGGTTTTCACCTTTAACGGGATGTCCTGTCCATTTGATGCGGTGACAGTCCCGAGGGACGCGATTTTTTTGGCTTGCACTAAACGGGCTTGTCGCGAGCTGATGAGCGCGCCGTCCTCACTGCGAGGCTGAAGCTGGCCATTTGGCATATAGCGCCGATCAATAAAGCCCTCGGCAATATAGGATAGGCCGTAATCTTTCGCGGCCGCTCTAAGTGCGCCTGCGGGCGGGCCCATAACGCTAAGCTTGCTATCAATCTGGGCGATGGTACTGGCAATAATGTCGGCCTTTGTCCTATCATTAACGGCGTCATTATAAAGCGCGCCATGAGGTTTCACATAGGCCACAAAGCTACCTTCCTCGGCGGCGATTTCGGCAAGGGTCGCGATTTGCTGCATTAGCGAAGCCGAGAGGGTGTCTTTGGAAATTTCTTTTCCAAGTTCTTTGGAGCGGCGACCGAAATGCACCTTGTCAGGATAAGACGGATGCGCGCCTATCGCGACGCCATATTTATTCGCGCCGCGTACCATGTGGCGCATGGATTTAGGCGTGCCGGCATGACCGCCGCAGGCAATATTCGCCGAGCTTACATATGCGAGCATGGCATATTCTGCCTGCGCCCAATCCGCATTATCGGCCTCTCCTAAATCCGCATTTAGATCGATCACTTTCATGGGGCCTTTCATAAGTCTGTTTTGGCCTATTTCACAATAGAATAAAGCGGTTTTAAGGCCTAAAAACTTGCCATTATTCATAGAGCAGGGCATGTGGCGCTTATGTTCGATAATCCCCTATTTTGGATATGCGCAATTATCTCTGTTATCGTCACAGGAATTTCCAAAGGCGGATTTGGGGGTATCGCCCTTTTGGCCGTCCCGCTCATGTCTTTGGTTATCTCGCCCGTACAGGCGGCGGGCATTATGCTTCCTATCCTGATTGTCATGGATTGGGTTAGTCTTTGGGTTTACCGCAAGAGTTGGAACAAGGCGCTTTTATGGTTGATGATACCGGCCTCGCTTGTCGGTGTGGCCCTTGCTTGGTATTTTTCCGCCTACCTCGATGATCAGTTCTTGCGCATCTGTGTGGGGTTTATTGCTTTGCTCTTTCCTATATATGCTGTGCTAAAACCACGCGGGCGGCCAAGCTTGGTCAAAGGCAATAAGCCGCTCGGGTTTTTAGCGGGCATGGTTGCGGGGGTTACGAGTTTTATCGCCCATGCAGGCGGGCCGCTTTTTCAAGCTTATGCCATTCCGCAAGGCCTTGAGAAAAAGACCTATGTGGGCACGGGGGTTATTTTTTTCGCGGCGCTTAATTTTGCCAAGCTTCTGCCCTTTGCCATGCTGGGTCAATTCGATAAGAGCAATTTGACTACGTCTCTCATTCTCATGCCGCTCGCCCCTATTGGGGTTCTAATCGGGGTGTGGCTGGTTAACCGTATCAACCAAGATATGTTCTACCGTATTTTATACGGCATTATTTTTTGCGTGGGGCTGAAACTCTTATGGGATGCAGGGGCTAGCCTTATTTAGCGGCTATCGCTTGGCCGCAGGCCAAGCCGCTGGCCCAAGCCCATTGGAAATTATGCCCGCCAAGATGTCCCGTCACATCGACAACCTCGCCAATAAAATAAAGGCCGCCCACAGATTTAACTTCCATGGTCTTAGAAGAAAGCGCGTCCGTATCAATGCCGCCCTTCGTGACCTCGGCGGTACGAAAACCCTCACTGCCCGCAGGCTTTACGCGCCATTCTTTGACCATCAAGGCTAGATTCATTAAAGAAACATCACTCATATCAGCAAGGCGCTGCTCTTTAATCTGGGCGGCGATAAATTCAGCCAATCGCGCGGGGATATATTGCGTCAGCCAGACTTTTGGGCTTTGGCGCGGGGCGGCTTCGCGGGCGGCTTTGAGCGCAGCTAAAATATCGGTCTGCGGGGCAAGGTCTATTGTTATGGCATCGCCCGCATTCCAATAGGAGCTTATCTGCAAAATCGCAGGGCC
>CALKIX010000012.1 GCA_937995665.1 uncultured Hellea sp.
AATCATAGGCCAAAGCTTCGAGCCGCCAAGACAGCCTACGGGTAAGGCTGGGCTTACCGCTCATTATTTCACCCGCGAGCGGTTAATAATGGGATGCAGCAAGCGGCGCAGGGTCAGCTCATCTTCGAAATGCACGGAAACGGGCCATGTATGCACGCCTTTGCGATACCCCTTGGGCAGGCGCACATAATCTTTTTCCGTCGTAATCAGCGAGGCTTCATATTCAGAGGCCAAAAGGAAGAGGCTCTCAATATCCTCATCCTTATATTTATAGTGATCGGCATAGGGAATTTCTTCGACAATATCCCCGCCGTGTCGGCGCAGACTGTCAAAGAATTTATTGGGCCGCCCGATGCCGGCAAAGGCATAGAGCTTGCCTTTGGGCGGGGGGTTATTGGGCGCAAGATAGGCGGAAATGACAATCTGACCTTTCAGCTGGGCGGCCAAACACTCATCAATCTGAAAATCAGGGGCCGGTTTCATGAGGATAATCGCGTCTGCGCGCTCCAGCGCTGCGGGTAGCTTTTCGCGCAAAGGGCCCGCGGGAAAGACGCAGCCATTACCAAAGCCTATTTCGGCATCAACCACGAGCAGTGAGAGTGTTTTTTCCAGCTGCGGATTTTGGTGGCCATCATCCATGACGATAACTTCGGCCCCGTAGCTGCGAGCTGCGCGCGCGCCTTCATCGCGCCCTGCCGCGACCCAGACGGGGGCATGACGGGCGAGGAGCAGCGGCTCATCGCCGACTTGCTCGGCGCTATGGGTTTTTTGTACGGGGATGGGGCCTTTTTCTTGCCCGCCATAACCGCGGGTTAGGCCCACCGCGCCAATATCTAAGCGGCGTAGGCTTTTGAGCAAATAAATCACGACAGGCGTTTTGCCTGTCCCGCCCATGGTCGCATTGCCCACGCAGATAACAGGAATGCCTGCATCAAAGCTTTGCGTGGTTTTAATGCGCCTTGCCGCCGCCCAGCCGTAAATCCAGCTTAGCGGGGAGAGGAGAGCGCGAATAAAGGGCGCGGCATCGCGGCCCTCGCGATGGTTCCAAAACTCAGGCGGTCTCATATACGGGCCTTTGGGAAGAGCGGCGAGAGCGCTTGCCAGACGCTATCCAAAACCCCGTCGCGGCTTTTGGCAAAGTGAAGCGCTTGCTGCTGCGCAGCGTGCAAGGCCTGTTTATCAGAGAATAATTGGGTTATGGTTTGGCCTATCATATTCGGGGCCAGAATACGCTGGGCGGCGTTAAATGCAATCATCGCTTTATAGCTATCGGCAAAGCTGGCGATATGCGCGCCCGTGAGCACCGCATTGCCAAAGCGGGCGGGCTCTAGGGGGTTATGCCCCATCAGGCCTTTGACAAGTGAGCCGCACACAAAGCTGATACTGGAAAGACTATAAGCTAGCCCCATCTCGCCGATTGTATCAAAGAGATAGACTTGGTTTTTCGCGCGGGGCAGCTCGCCCTTAGAGCGCAAGGCGGGCTTTAAGTCTTCCCAAAGCGGGCCAAGCTCGTACCGTCTTTCGGGGTGACGCAGGGCGAGGATAAGCAGGGCTTTGGGGTGGGTTTTTGAAACCTCGCGGTGAGCGGCGAGTATAAGCTCTTCTTCGCCCGCATGGGTGCTGGCCGCGCACCAAACAGGGCGCTTGCCTAGGGCGCGGGACAGCAATTTTAGCTCAGCTTTTTCTACGGGCAGCTTGGCGGCGGCGTCCTTTAAGTTCCCCGTCATGATGATGTCTTTACCCAGCAGCCAGCTCAGCCCATTTTGGGTATTGCTATCGCCCGCCAATATCAGATCAAAGCTATTAAAAAGCGCGAGGGCGGAAGCTTTGCGTTTGCTCCAACCTTCTATGGATTTGGCGGAAAGCCGCGCATTGATAAGCGCCATAGGTATATTGCGTGCCTTGGTTTGCAATATCAGATTAGGCCAGATTTCAGACTCCGCCCATATGGCCATATCGGGTTTCCAGTGATTAAGAAAACGGGCTGCCGTGCGGGGCGTGTCCAGCGGGACATATTGGTGAATGGCGCGCGCGGGCAGGCGGCTTGATAGCAGCTCGGCAGAAGTCACAGTCCCGCTGGTGACTAAGATATGGGCTTGGGGGTAGTGCTGGCCGATATGTTCAATCAACGGAAGCAGCATCGTCACTTCGCCCACGCTCGCCCCGTGCATCCAGAAGAGCTGCCCATCGGGACGCGGACGCAAAGCTTTACCGTAGCGCTCATGTCTGCGAGCTGGGTCTTCTTTGCCTGCGCGGGCGCGGCGCGCGAGTACCAGCGGCAGCGCGGGCGAGGCAAGCTGCGTGGCGATGCTATAGGCGCGAATTAACCCCGTCTGGCTCATGCCGTTTCTCCAAGGGGAATAGGCTGCGTTGGGGCATGGCCCATGGCGCTGTCGGCCTTAGCTAATAAGTCATTCATTTCGTTTTCTATTTCGCTGCGATAGCGTTCTATATCCTTTTCTTTGGCGTGGGTTGGAATATAAACGGGCGTTCCCCAAATGATTTTGCCGCGCCCGAAAGGAAGCGGGACGACAAGCTTATCCCATGTGCCGAGTTGTTTGCGGTTTTTAACCGCAAAGGCGCAGGGCATAAGCGGCGCGCCGGTCAGCCGCGCAAGGCGAATAGGGCCTTCAACTATGCGTTGATATGGCCCGCGCGGCCCATCAGGCGTAATTACAACGCAGCCATTATTTTCAATAGCTTCGACAATATCCTGACCCGCCTTGGCCCCGCCTTTATCTTTGCGCGCTTTTCGGGTGGAGCCGCGTATGGTCTTAATGCCGAGAAAATGACTGGCATAGGCCACGACATTTCCGTCGCGCGAGCGCGATATTAAAACATGCGGGACTTGGTAGGACTTTTTCCACGCCGAGGTCAGCATTAAAAAGCGCGAATGCCATGTAAGGGCGATGACGCCCTTGCCGTCTTTAATGATGGACTCAACGCGCTCGCTATGCTCAATGCTCCAGCGGGTTGTATATTTCACGAAGGTCATATAGGCGGCCACGATGGCCCCTAAAACTTTCAAAAAGAAAGGCGATTGCGCGATAGATTTAAGCATTCCTCACCTCCTTGTTAAGTGCCATAGAACGGCTTAGGCTTAGAATATATGGCGACCAAGAACAACATGACTTTAGACCTAGATAACAGTTCTGATCGCCGCCGCGCTTATCGAGACTTGATATGGGGAGATCACGGATTTCTACGCGTTCTTTTCGCCAATCACCATGATATTGGCGGGGGGATGAGTCGCGAGAACCAGCCTTCGCCAAAGCGCATAGCTAAGCTGGCCGAGGCGGGTATTAAAACCATCGTCAATCTGCGGGGGGAAAGCCCGAAAGGCTATTATCTGCTCGAGAAAGAGGCGTGCGAGCGCCATAATATCACGCTGGTTGATTATAGGATGTTTAGTCGTGATACACATAGTGTAGAGTCTATTCTTGGGGCAAAGGCGCTTTTTGAAACCATTGAATATCCCGCCATGATGCACTGTAAATCAGGGGCCGACCGCACGGGGATAATGGGCGTGCTTTATCGGCATTACCGTATGGGCGATTCGATTGAAGAGGCGATAGAGCAGCTCTCGCGAAAATACCTCCATATCAGAGAAGGCAAGACGGGGATGCTAGATTTCTTCTTTGAGGATTATCTGACCTATGCTGAAAAACACCCTATAAGCTTCTCTGATTGGGTTGCGACGGTCTATGATCAAGCCGATGTCAAAGCGCGGTTTATGGCGCAGTGGTCGGGCAATCCAATTACAGAGATATTACGGCGCGAGTAGCGGATTTTTAATAACGATTAATGACATTTTTGTGACAGAATTTTGTTTGCTATCAAGCAGGCAAGCTGGCAGATATAATTTAAATAATAATAAGAATTTCCACCGAGGATTTAATGGAATTTGAAATATTTGCCGTGTTAGGCTTCTGCCTAGCAGCTTATTCCATTGTTGCTAATGATGCCATCCAAACAATCGGAACCTTCATCAGTTCAAACACAAAACGACCTTGGTGGCTCCTGTGGGCTTACACAGCCTCTATCCTCGTTGCCGTAATGTTTTATGGCTATGTGAGCGGGGCCGGGGATGTTGCTTTTGGCCGCCTTAACCGTATTCCTTTTCCTGAAAACGGCATTGAATGGTGGCATGTTGTTCCGCCTATCGTGCTTATCCTTTTGACGCGTTACGGAATTCCTGTTTCCACGACCTTCTTGGTACTAACCCTCTTCGTGCTCTCGGGGGGCGGGGCGACCGAAGGCGTGATGAGCAAATTGCTGATTAAATCAGGCATGGGCTATGCGGTGGCTTTTATAACGGGCGGCATTCTTTATTTATTGATTGCGAAAAGCTTTGAAAAGCATATTCGCGATACGGCAGATAAACCTATCAACCCCTTATGGTTTGTGGCGCAATGGTCCTCGACATGTTTCCTCTGGACACAATGGTTGATGCAAGATTTGGCAAATATCTTTGTCTATATGCCGCGTATGACAGAGCTTATTGATGGACAAACGCAAGTGACTTTCACGCTGACTGTGATTGTCCCGACCACTGTTTTGATGGTTTGTTTTCTCGGCTATATTTTTTGGCGCGGCGGGGGTAAAATTCAGCAAATTGTTAACCGCAAAGTCAATACGCGCGACGTGAGGACTGGCACAATCATCGACTTTACATTCGCCATGATGCTGTTCTATTTCAAAGGTATCAACGATATTCCCATGAGTACAACATGGGTTTTCCTAGGTTTGATAGGCGGGCGCGAGCTTGCGATTGCAGCAATAACTGATCTGCGCGATCGTAAGGCCGCGCTCACGGATATTGGTTCTGATATGGGACGTGCCTTTTTCGGGCTAATCGTTTCAATTGTTATTGCTTTCACCTTGCCGTGGCTGGCCACAGGGAACATGCCTAACTTCTAATGCTGTAAGTTCCTAAGCGTTGCATAAAGGCCTTTTTTCTCCTTGAGCAGGGCTTTATGCGGGCCGCTTTGCACAAGCGCTCCATCTTCAATGACGTAAATCATATCGGCCTTTTGCACCGTAGATAGCTTATGGGCAATAACGATGGTTGTTCGCCCTTTGGAGAGCTGTTCCAGCGCTTTTTGCACCTTATCTTCTGAGCGCGCATCCAGCGCAGATGTGGCTTCGTCCAGTAGTAATATCGGCGCATCTCTTAAGATCGCGCGGGCAATAGAAAGCCTTTGTTTCTGCCCGCCAGATAGCCCGCTGCCATCCTCGCCCAGTACAGTGTCATAGCCTTGGGGCAAGGCTGTGATAAAGTCATGGGCATCGGCGGATTTAGCGGCCTCTATAATGGCCTCGCGCGGTGCGTTCATATCACCAAATCCGATATTATCCGCAATAGAGGCGCTAAATAAAGTCACGTCTTGGGAGACGAGGGCAATTGCGCTTCGCAGGCTCTCTAAGGTCAGCTCGCGCACGTCTATTCCGTCAACACGCACGGCGCCGCCGTTCACGTCATAAAGGCGCGGAACAAGATTGATGAGGGTAGACTTACCCCCGCCCGAGGGCCCGACCAGCGCGGTTGTCTGCCCCGCTTTGGCAGTCAATGAAATCTGGGTAAGGGCTGGGGTGCCATCGCCATAGGTAAAGCTGACATTTGTAAATTCAACATCGCCGTTGGGCGCGCTTAAAGCTCTCGCATTGGGCACATCGACAATGTTGGGGGCTTCGTCAATGACGCTGAATATACGGGTGACGGCTGCAAGGCCTTCTTGGATGACATTGTTCAGCGTCCCCAGCGCGCGAAGGCGCGGGGAGAGGATGAGAATGCCCGTAAGTACCGCGCCAATAGAGCCTGCGCTGGCGCTTTCATTGCTGACTTGATAAGCGCCAAAAATCACAACGCCCGCAATGGCAAGGCCGCCAAGTATTTCAAGGATAGGATCCACGCGCGCTTGCTCTTTGACCAAGCGCATATAGCGCGAGATACGCTCATCAAAGCTGCCGCCAAGACGAGCCTGCTCGCTGCTCTCAAGGCCATAAGCTTTGACCATGCGCGCCGCGCCAAAGCTCTCTTTAAGCTCTGACGTAATAGTGCCAATATGGGCCTGCACATCTTTGGCATTACCGCGCAGGCGTTTTGAAATCACAATGATAGGCCAGAAGGCGAGCAGGAAAACTGTCATAATAAGAGACAGCTGCCAGTTTTGCCAGAGCATGGCCGCGATGGTGAAAATCACAGTCAGTATGTCTTTAACCAGATTGGTCAGCGTACGGATCATGGCGCTAGAAATGACATTCACATCATTGGTAAATTTAGAAATTAGGCTCCCGCTGGGCTCGCGCGCAAAGCTGGCAAAATCACGATTATGCGCGCTGGCAAACATTTGCTTTTGCAGCTTGGCCACGGCGTTAAGCGCAATGGCGTTGGATAAGAGCCGCTGGGCATAATTGGACAGGCCCGACAGGGCGGTGATGCCTAATAGAATAGGCAATATGGCGACCGCATAGGTTTTGGCATTGCTGACAGCACTCGCATTTTCAGAAAGGCCATTGGCCTGATCGACAATATAGCCGACAACAAATGTATAGGCCGCCGTTGACGCGGCCAAGGCAATCATAAAAATGACCGCAAGACCTAGTTTAGTTTTTTGAGGCCAAATGTAACCGCGCCAAATCCGGCTCAGCCGCGCGCGATCAGTGCTGGCTAAAGTTACTGTTTTAGCCAATGATGCCGTCTTTATCAGGGTCAATCAGCTCATGGGCATGAAGGATAAAATAACGGCTATGGGCGTTGTCCACTGTGCGCTGCGCGGCGGCCTTCCAGGCCTTATAGGCGAGGTCATAATTGGGATATGCGCCGACAAAATCAACAGCGGTCAAATCTTTAAACTCAGTCTTATTGGGATCGACGAGATCTCCACCAATTACAAGGTGTAATAATTGTATATCTTTGTGGTCTGACATAGTTGTTCCCATAAATCCAAAATCTTTAGGTTTGTTACTGCTCTTTTCAAATTGAGCAATAACGGGCGTTATTCGCTTTAATAGCAAAGCGTGAAGCTTCGGGCCAGCGCAAATAACGCCAAAACCCCGCGTGCTGGCACCGTCATAGGCGTGGGCCTCGCCGCGCAAATTCGTGACAATGGCGCCAGCTTCGGTCGCGATAAGCTGGGCGGCGGCCACGTCCCAATCTGATTTGGGCGTAAAGGCGAGTGTCGCGTCATCTTCGCCGCTGGCGGCGAGTACAATGCGATAGGCCATAGAATTCACAATACGGTAATTCATACGCGGCCAATTTAGCTTACGAAATTTGCGCGCATAGCCAATCATATTGATGCCTTCAAGCTGGTCTGAATCCGTGGCTTTGATAGGCATGCCATTGCGCTTAGCGCCGCCGCCCAGAGAGGCTGAGTAGAGTTGATCTTTTAAGGGGTTATAGACAACCCCCGCAATAGAACGCCCCTTTTCAATGATGGCGACGGATACGGTAAAATTTGGGGTGCGGTCAATAAAGGCACGCGTGCCGTCAATTGGGTCTACCACGAAACTGCGCGGGCAGGCATGGCGCGAATTATCGTCTTTGGTTTCCTCAGAAAGCCAGCCATAATTAGGGCGCGCGCCTCTTAGCTTTTTCTCTAAAAAATCGTTTACCTCTATATCCGCATCTGTGACGGGGTGGTTCTTTTCCTTGTCCCAGACTTTGGAGTCATTGGTCTCGAAGGCCCTTTTCGCAATCAGTCCCGCTTGGCGCACGATGCCAAGTAGTAGATCGAGGTCTTCGTTATAGGGGGCGCAATGTGGGTCAGGTTCCAGCAATGGTTATCCCTTCGCAAAGAAGAGACGGTACCACGGTAGCGCGGTTATAGACAAGGTCATCTGCTGCGATCAGGCTTTTGTAAATTTCAATAAGGTTGCCCGCGATTGTAATCTCGCTCACGGGATAGGCCCGCGCGCCATTTTCGATCTTAAAGCCCGCCACGCCGACGGAATAATCGCCCGTATTTGAGTTCAGAGACGGGCCGAACATTTCTGTAATCAGCAAGCCTTCTCCCGCTTGGGCCAAGAGGGCCTCTGGCGTATGTTCTCCGGCTAGCATAATCACATTGGTGGTGCCTACGCCGGGCGGGTGGCCAAGGCCGCGGCTCGCATGGCCAGTTGTCGTTAACTCTAGCTGGCGCGCAGAGGCGCTATTGAGCAGCCATGTTTGTAGCACACCGTCTTTGATGAGGGCCTGCTTGCTCATCGTCACGCCTTCGCCGTCCCAAGGGCGCGAGCCATTGCCGCGCGCAAGAAAGGGATTGTCTATGATTTGAATAGACGGACTAAAGAGCGGCTCATGTAACTTGTCTTTGAGAAAGGACACGCCCCGCGCAATAGAGGGGCCCATAATCGCGCCTTTCAGCGCGTTGACCAGAGCATTGGAAACGCGGCGGTCAAAAATAACGGGCAGGGCGCCAGAGGCCATTTGTTTTGAACCGAGCCGCGCAATGGAGCGCTGTCCAGCGCGCGTGCCTACGGCCTGCTCATCGCGTAGATCTGTGAGCCAGCGTGCGCTATCCATATCATAGTCACGCTCCATCGCGCCGTCTTGCTCAGAAATGGCCGAGACAGAAAGAGAATGGCGCGTGGCTCTCCAGCCGCGCGAGAAGCCGTGGCTGGTCATAAAGTGCAAAGCCGAGCTGGAAAAGCTCGCGCTTGCACCTTCGGCTTGCTGCACGCCTTTCACGGCAAGGGCCGCTTTTTCGACTTTTAAAGCGCGCTCTTTTAGATCCTGCGGGGTGAGCTGCGTGTCATCATAAACGTCAAGATTATGCGTATCCGTGCTCAGCAAACGCTCATCAGCCAGCCCACAATAGGGATCTTCAGGGGCAAGCTTGGCCATAGCCACGGCCCGCTCGGCAAGCTTATCAATGGAGAGATCAGAAATATCAGAGCTGGAGACGCAGGCTTGGCGCTGTCCCACAAAGACGCGCAGGCCAATATCACGCCCCTCGCTATTATCAACATCCTCCAGCTCGCCTTGACGAACAACAACGCCAAGTGAGCGGCCATGAGTGGCCATAGCATCAGCGGCGGTTGCGCCGTGCGCTTTGGCGGCTTTGATTAGTTTTTCAAGGCTCGGCGCGAGGGCTTTCGAGCTGACAGGGTCATGTAGGGCCATTAGGTTCCAGTATTTGTAAAGATAAGAAAGAGTAGGGTTATAGCTGTGCCCACAAAAGTGAGAAGCGCCAAAATAGTGCCAATCATGCGACCTTTGCCAAGACTATTTTTCTGCGCCATACCATGGGCATGAAGCAGGCGGCCTATAAAGAAGCCTGCGCCGAAAATATGTAGGGCCAGCGAAGGCGCTGAGAGCATCGCCAGACCTATAAGGCCAATAAGGGCGAGCGGGGCGGTTTCAGAGAAATTGCCATGGGCGCGCACGCGGCCCAAAAGAGCAGGGCTGTCACCATCACCTAAAGTGACTTTTTCTTTAATGCGGATTTGTCCCACGCGGTACATCAAGATGGGATTTAGCAGCAGGTTAAGGGCGATATAAAAGGCAACAATTTGAAAATGTGTCATGCGGGTCTCTCCGGTTACGCTGGGTGTTTAGCAGCTTCTTCTATGGCCTTCAAATGGGCCTGTAACTCTTGTGCGCCTTGGATGGCAAACTGTCCATTATATATAAATGTAGGCACACTATTCACACCTAGATCGCGATAGAAAAACAATTCTTCGGTTACGGCCGCTTCGTCCTGATCACTTTCAAGGAGCTTGGCTGTTAATTCGCCGTCCATGCCGAGGCTTTCTGCAATTTCTGCAAGCACGTTTATGTCGCCCACATCCTTGTGATCGGTGAAAAAGGCCTGAAAGAGTGCCTCGGCGGCTTCGCTGCCGAGCTCTTGTCCTTCGGCCCAGCGCATAAGCCTATGGGCGGCCATTGTATTCGGGCGCATGGGGATGCCGCTGAACTTAAAATCAATGCCGAGCTCAGGACCGGCGGATTCTAAGTGCTCGCGCATGGCTATGAATTTATTAGACGGGCCATCGCCAAATTTGGAGCGCATATAATCTTTATAGGGAACGCCTTCTTTGGGCGTGCTCGCATCGAGCATAAAGGGGCGCCAAGACAGCTTTATTTTGCGGCCAGACTTTTTAGCAGCTTGGGCGAAATAACGATAGCCCAGCCAGCACCATGGGCAAACGATATCGGAGACAATGTCGACATGAATAATGGGAGCGGGATTGCGTTGTTTAGCCATGAAAAGGGCAATAGCCTAAGCTATGCGCCCTGTCTAACCCTGACTGCGCCTAAGTTTGACTTTGGGAGAAATAGGCGCTGGCCATCTCGCAGCGGGCCTTAAAATCACGCGCGCCGATAAGCGTATTCTGCTTAGTGGCCGCGCGAGTGACCTTTGGCGAGCTATTAGTGCTATCTACGCCGCGTCCAAAGAACTTTGCGACCAGCTTATACTCGGCTAAGCTTAGCTCATATTTATTGATTTTTGTTACGCAAAGGCAGTCTTTTTTATTCTGCCCAGTTTCTATACACTGGTTAATAAGCTTCACATCAATAGAGGAGGTCGCAATATCGCGGGCCGCAATATTGTCCTGTGCTTGCGCTGGAAATGCGCCCAAAGTCATCACGCAAACTACGGAAAGTAGCGTTAAAGCGTTGTATTTCATAGCTACCTCCTATTTCCACCGAATACGGAATTTTCGACATGCGTCTAAGCTATATGATCTTAATCTAGTATGTATTTAGCATCATCTTGCTGTCAAGAGCTTGTGATATAAGCTAAAAATTACTTGTCTTTTACGTTTTCTGGCGCTTTTTGGAGGAATTTTAGGGTCGCATCGACCTCGGATTCGGTGAGGCCTTTAACAAGTTTTTCGTTAAAGTCGCGAAAATCATTCATTACATCCTCGCGCAGGGCCCAGCCTGTATCGGTCAGGCTTACGGCTTTGGCACGGCGATCTGTGGTCAATTTAACCCGCTCAACAAGCCCGTCATTTTCCATGCGGGTGACAAGTCCCGTGATGGCAGCATTATTGCGCCCTGTGCCTTCGGCGAGCTCGGTCAGGCGGCAATTATCGTGATAGCCTAGATAAATCAGCACGGCGGCTTGAGATGTGCTCACGCCTGACCGGGTGGACAGGTAAGCATCGGCCTCTTTGGCAAGCTGCGTATGGGCGCGGTCTAAGATAAAAAATAAGCGCCTATCAATGGTGCGAGCAATGGCCATGAAATTCTCCTTTGACGGATATGTTACGGATGCAAAGCACTTTGTCGAGTGCGTAAAAGTAATAGGGTGGAGAAATGCCATGAAAAAAGCCCGCCTGACAGTATCAAGCGGGCTCATTCTGAAGTTTGGGTCTCACCAAGCGCCATGCTTGGTTTCATTATTAGAAAGCATAATTACCCAATTTCGCTTTTACGAAAGGGCT
>CALKIX010000013.1 GCA_937995665.1 uncultured Hellea sp.
CCTCCAACATTTCCCAGAACGCCAGATTTATCTGCGTTCCGGAGGCGAAGTTAAGTACTACGTCTTAGGAACTCGGATGCAAATGGCAATCGTCAGCGGACTCTTTGTCGTGGCGGGATGGTGTCTTTTCACCATGTTCAATCTGATATGGGGCTACAACCCTATGCGCGCGCCTGCACAAGAGATTAAGCGCGTCGAAGCGCGTTACCAACGCCTCCTCGCAGATGCACAGGCCAAAGAGAGCAATGCCCGCCTGATGCTCAACGAACAAAGACAAAATTTTGAAGTCATCGCAAAAAATCTAGAGCAAAAGCACGAAACGCTCTCAGCCATCTACAAAACATCCCCAGGCAATGCGACGACTCCCAAGGTTGACGGCGTAAAATATGCCAGCAACCGAATATTAATGGCGCCAACTACGCGCGATGCCATACCACGCACCTCCCGCACCGATATTGCGAAAATTGATGTGTTAAACACAGGTTTAGATATTGACCGTTCAATGAGCAACCTGGACGATACGCAAAATGCTATTCTTGTATCCGCCGAAATAGATACACTGGACCGTATTGAACGCAACCGCGCTATTATTAATGCAACAGAGCTTCCTGTTGATACGGTTTTACAACAAAGCCCCTTTGGTAAGGGCGGGCCATTCATTGATCTCGGCCTTGAGGATGGCCAAGAACAGAATGGGAAATTTGGATCTCGTATTACCAGCATCAAAGCCCGTGTTGCCGAAGCAGAGGCTCTAGACGAAGCGATTACATCATTCCCATTTGGGCACCCTGTTGGCGTGGCGACCTATCGCACAAGTCCATATGGACTACGTAAAGACCCCTTCACAAAACGTCCTACCTTTCATGAAGGCCTTGATTTTGGGGGACAAACCAACACCCCAATCGTAGCGACAGCAGGTGGAACCGTCGTGTTTACGGGCCGAAATGGCGGCTATGGCCGCTCTATTGAGATTGACCACGGACACGGTTTTGTAACGCGCTATGGCCATTTAAACAAAATCAATGTTAAGCGTGGTCAGACTGTTGTTAAGGGCGAAAAAATTGGTGGCATGGGTTCTTCTGGACGAAGCACCGCAACTCATCTACACTATGAAGTTCATTTTCAAGGTCGCGTATACGACCCGGATACATTCTTAAAAGCAGGTCGTTATGTTCAATAAAACAAACTCTTCATCATCAAACAATACGTCAACTGCCGCAGAGGCTACGCCAGGCAAAAAGCCAAGCCCCGCACGTGCAATTGGTGTTCCCTCAATAATGGGCAGTGATCTTGTCATCACAGGCGATATTAAAACTGATGGTGATATTCAGATTGATGGGCGCTTAGATGGCAACCTCAAAGCTGGTAATGTCACTATTGGTGAACAGGGCGCGGTCAATGGTAAAATCATCGCGCAAAGCCTGCACGTGCGCGGCAAAGTGACGGGTAAGGTAGATTCAGTCAGCGTTGAGCTGGCAGATACGGCCAATGTTCAAGCAGATCTGACACAAGATCAGTTGATGATTGCTAATGGCGCTTTCTTTGACGGAAAATGTACGCGTAAGTCAGCCGTACCAAGTGCCAAGCCAGCGACTAAAAAGACGGCTTAACAAACCCTCTCTACATTTCAGAGCTCTTATCAAGCTTCGCTGAGAGTGCAGCACTCATAAATTGATCCAAAGCCCCATCCAGCACACCGGACGTGTCTGATGTTTCCACTTGTGTGCGCAAGTCTTTGACCAACTGATAAGGCTGCAAGACATAGGAACGGATTTGGTGCCCCCAGCCTATTTCTGAGCGGTTATCTGCCTCGGCTTGCGCCTCGGCCTCCCTGCGCTGCATTTCAGCTTCATAGAGGCGTGAGCGCAGCATATCCCATGCTTGGGCGCGGTTCTTATGCTGCGAGCGGTCATTCTGGCACTGCACGACAATGCCCGTAGGCTCATGGGTAATCCGCACTGCTGAATCCGTTTTATTGACGTGCTGCCCGCCCGCGCCAGAGGCACGATAGGTGTCCACGCGGCAATCAGATTCGTTGATATCAATATCGACCGTATCGTCAATTTCAGGAAAAACCCAGACAGAGGCAAAGCTGGTATGACGACGCGCACTGGAGTCATATGGCGAGATACGTACCAAGCGATGAACCCCCGATTCCGTTTTCAGCCAGCCATAGGCATTATGACCCTTGACCTTAATCGTAGCGGATTTAATCCCCGCTTCATCGCCGGATTGGTGTTCAATCACATCGACCTTCATCCCGCGCGAATTAGCCCAGCGCGTATACATGCGAAGTACCATTTCCGCCCAGTCTTGGGCTTCAGTCCCGCCTGCCCCCGGGTGGATTTCAATGAAGCAATCATTACTGTCAGCTTCGCCCGAAAGCAGCGCTTCAAGCTCGGCCTTCCCCGCTTTTTGCTGCACCGCGCCAAGCGCCTGTGCCGCTTCTTCGAGCAGGTCTTGATCATCATCCATTTCGGCAAGCTCAGCCAGCTCCAGATTATCGGAGAGGTCACTTTCAATCGTGGTAATAGCCTCAAAAGCGGCCTCGAGGCGCGAGCGTTCCTGCATGAGCTTTTGCGCTTCCTGAGGGTTGTCCCAAAAGCTAGGGGCCTCAGCCAGCGCGTTAAGCTCGGCTAAGCGATGTTCGGAAGGTTCCCAGTCAAAGACGCCTCCTTAGCAGCGCAATGGACTGCTCTATCTCGTCTTTCATTTGCACAATATCAGCCCGCATGATGCTCTCTAATATAGCCCATCATCAAGGTCTTCTTCTACCGTATCCACTGGTGCTGGCGGCGCTGGCGGCTGCGTCGGGGTGGGTGGCGCAGTCGGAACTGGCGGCTTTGACGTATCCACAGGGACTTTAGGGGCTGGGATTTTGGTATCTGTCGATGATTCATCTGCCAGCTCAACTTCGCCGCTGGGCGGTGCCTCTTCAGCTTGATTAGCAGTGTCAACCTTAGGGGCTTTAGCTTCCAGAGCTTCACCGCCCGCGTCAACAGAGTCATCCTCTTTAAGGGCTTCGGGCTCAACATTCTCGTCCTCAGCCCCAGCGCTTTGAGCTTCTTTGTCTTGAGACTTCTCACCCTCTATATCTTCGTCCTTTTTCTCGTCATCTTTGGCATTATCGGCGTTTTGCGCCTCTTCTTGCGCATTGCCAAAGTCATAATCATAAGAGCCAAAACTATCCCCGCCGGAGCCCACACGAATGGTCGAGGCGAGATCCCCAAGGCGCGGCTCTGTACCAGGCCTAAAAGCTTCTAGGATGAAATTAGGCGCGCCAATATAAGAAGGCTCCCCCGTATCCCGGTTGACCGGCGATAGAGTGACGCCCTCTGGTATTCTAAACGGAACTTTCGGACGGTTTTTAAGCGCCTCTTCCATAAAGTCGACAAAGATAGGAGACGCCGCTGAGCTGCCTGTCTCTTTACCCATTTCCTCGGGCGTATCCATGCCGACATAAACGCCCGCAACAAGGTCAGGCGTAAAGCCCATAAACCACGTATCAAGGGAATCATTGGTCGTGCCCGTCTTGCCCGCAACGGGGCGCTCTAAGCGGCGCGCCCGAAAGCCCGTCCCATTATCAACAACGCCTTTGAGCATAAATGTGACTTGATAGGCCGTAACAGAGTCGAGCACCTTATCGCGTAAATCTGGCATAACAGGGGGCGGGCCGCCCGTATAATCCTCTTGCGCGCAAGCTTCGCAAAGCTGCGGGCTGCCTGAGTAAATCGTCTTGCCTTTGCCGTCTTGTACGCGGTCTAGAATGATGGGCGTGACTTTCTTACCCCCATTGACCAACCCCGAATAGGCGGCAGCGAGGCGCAGCAGGGATGTCTCACCTGCCCCCAAAGCCCATGCCAGCTCAGGCTTTGTCTCATCATAAATCCCAAAGCGGCGCGCATAGCGGTTGACGGGGGTCATACCAATATCATTGGCAAGGCGCACAGTCATAGCATTTCGTGACTTTTCAAGACCAAGACGCAACGTGCTGAGCCCATAAAACTTGCCCGTATTATAGTTAGACGGCTTGTAAAAACGCTCACATTCATCTTCTTCGGCCAGCTCTTCGCTGTCCTCGCCCGTTACAGGCTCAAGTTCGATTTGCCCATCTTCAGTAACATCGCGTAGTTCTAATGTCCCGTCTTCATTTTCTTCGCATTCAATATCTTGTCGCTCAATGACGAATGGCGCATCCAGCACCTGTGAGGATGGCGTATAGCCATTGTCCAGCGCTGCCGCATAGACGAATGGTTTAAAGGCAGAGCCGGGCTGACGCTTTGCCTGCGTCGCGCGGTTAAATTGGCTTTGCTCAAAGCTGTAGCCTCCGACTAAGGCCAATACGCGGCCCGTATGGGGATCCATTGCGATAATGCCGCCATTAATTTTGGGGACTTGGCGCAAATTATAGGCCGTCAGCGCTTTGGGCTTACGCTCCACCAAGATGATGTCGCCTTTTTTTACGGCTTGTGTGAGTTTGGTTAGCTTATTGCCGACCTTACCCTTAGGCAGCGCTTTAACCGCCCATTTTATATCGCTCAAAGCCAATGTGCCGCGCGCAGCGGCTTTAGCCTGCTTTTTTTCCTCATCGTTTGCGTCATCCGCAACACCCGTTTGCTTATCCGCAAAACCAAGCTCGGCCTCTTCTGCGCCTGCTTTTAGAACAAGGGCCACGCGCCAATCACCGACATCTTTGGGGCCTTTAAATTCTGCAAGGCGGGTTGTCCAATCGTCAAAATTGTCAAATTGAGCGAGCGGGCCGCGATAGCCGTGACGACGATCATAGCCCTCTAGGCCCTTGCGCAGCGCGCGGCGCGCGGCGAGCTGCATTTCGGTATCAAGTGTTGTCCGTATAGAAAGGCCGCCAGAATAAAGCTCTTCTTGACCATATAGCGTATAAATCTTCTTACGCGCTTCCTCGACAAAATATTCAGCGGCCAGATAGGTTTCCCCTTGCAGGCGCGTCTTCGTCACAATGTCTTTTTCCTTAGCCGCCTCAGCCTCAGCCTTATCGGCATAGCCATCTTCTGCCATGCGCGTGAGAACATAATTACGGCGAAAAATCGCACGTTTTTTCTTGGCTGGATTGCTAACTTGGTAATTATTGGGCGCTTTAGGCAGAACAGCAAGATAAGCCATTTCGTCAAGCGTGAGCTCTTTCATCGGTTTGCCAAAATAATTCAGCGAAGCCGCCGCAACACCGTAGGCGCCATTACCAAAGTAAATCTCGTTTAAGTAAAGCTCGAGGATTGTATCCTTATCCATAGCGCGCTCAATACGGCGGGCGATAAAGACCTCGCGTACCTTACGCGCGGCCTTTCGGTCACTCCCTACTAGGAAGTTCTTGGCGACTTGCTGTGTTAGCGTAGAACCGCCTTCAAGGCGCTCTTTTTTCAAAACATGGCCAATATTCGCCACCATCGCCCGCGAAAAGCCAATAAGGTCAAAGCCGCTATGCTCGTAAAAGCGCTGATCTTCAGCCGCAACGAAAGCATGTTGCAACGGCAGCGGGATTGTTTCGATAGGCACGAAAACTCGCGCCTCGGTTCTAAACTCCGAAATCAGCTTGCCATCGCCCGCATGGACACGAGACATGATTGCGGGCTTATATTCGGCAAGCGTTTCAATGCTGGGCAAATCTTTGGTCGCGCGCGCAATAAAGACGAAAAGCGCGACAGCAAGGACAAGGCCCAATACGGAGCCAATCGCAAAAATCCATTTGAATATTTTGAGCGCTTTTTTCATAAAAGTCTTCATATTCCTATTATTAAAGGCCCTAATAGACGAACAAAAAGGCACCTTTGTGACTTGTGTCACGATTCTTTACCTTTTTGACAGCTTAGCTGACTTTATTTCTTGAAATATGTGTTTATGGCGCGAGTCACAGAGCGCAAGAGTTTCTTTCGATGCGTAGCAGAATTTAGCAGTTTTTCATCATTCGCATTGGACAAAAAGCCCATTTCGAGCAAAACGGCAGGGACATCAGGGGCGAGTAGAACGAAATAGCCTGCGCGGCGGTGCGAATTACCAATAAGCTTCGTGCTGCCCTCTAGCTCCTGAAGAAGCACATCGGCAAATTTCTCAGATTGACTAGACGTATTACGCTGAGCCAAATCGACAAGAATATCACCAACAGGATCGCTTTGTTCTGTCAGGTCAACATCCATAATCCAGTTCTGGCTATTCACGATACGCTTTGAGCGGTTCTTGGCTCTATCGGCCAATGTATAGACAGAGGCCCCGCGCGCGCTGCTATTACCTGCGGAATCTGCATGAATGGAGATGAATAAATCCGCCCCCCCTGCCCGTGCAATGCGCAACCGCTCCTCATGGTCGACATAAATATCCCCGCGCCGTGTTAAAATGACTGTATAGCGTCCCGTCGCGAGGAGCTGGCGTTGAAGCTCCTTAGCAGAAGCCGTCGTGATCGTGCTCTCGCGCGTGCCCCTTTTGCCAATGGCTCCCGGATCACGGCCGCCATGTCCCGGGTCAATAACAATGACGGGTTTGCGAACGACTTTAGGCACGCGGCGCGGTGCAAGGCGCGGATAAGGCGTGGCGTTCTCAAAGTAACGGCTTTTAATGCTCTGGTCACGAGGCATTACGCTTCCGCCAATTTTTACAATCAGCTGCTTTTCTTTCGTTCGGTGAGATTTGAACCTTGCGCCCGCATTCAAATCAAGTACGGCACGTATGCCTGCTTCGCGCGAAGCAAAGCGCACGCGTTTAACGCTGCCCTGACCATCAAATTCCTGCGGACCCTTTTCCAAAGTCTTGCCCGCTATATTCAGAGAGGCTTTAGGGAAGTCGACAACAATACGCGGCTTATCATCCCCTATGGTGAAGACTTTCGAAGTAGTCTCGCCTGACAGCTCAAAAACTACCTCATCCTCACTATAGGTAATAGCCGTCACGGACTGGCCCCATGCGGCCAAAGCCCCCAGCATCCATAGCAGCCATGTCAGACATATAAATCTCAAGGAATCAGCCTTTATACTTTAAGCTTAGTCTATGCCTTAAACATAGTTGACAGAGCGTTACCGCGCAAAGAGATGATGCAGAGCCTATGTTCAGGCTGTTAGGTGCCCTAAAATCCTAGGGCAATTCTTTATACCGTTGTTAACCTTGTATTTTTAGCCCCTCTTAACCGTGTCTCTCAACGGGCCTTCAACGTTCTTCTCTTATAGGAAATTACATACCTGAGAGAACTCAGGACTAACATGGGAACTAATTGGGAACTAAATTATGTCTTTTAAGAAAATCGCATTAGCGAGCGGTGTCGCCGCATCGTTACTCGCAAGCACGGCTTACGCGTCTGTTATTGACCGTCCGTTCTTCCAAGTTTTAGGTGTCGTCGTCGTTTGGGGCGGTACTGATTTTGACGAAAACGGAAGTACAGCACCTGTTGTGTCTGACTTCGTTCTTCTAACACCAGCTTCTGGCACGGCAGGCGCTGACCTTATCTCTGACGATGTTTATGCTGTCGTTACAGGGTCACTTGACGCCATCAAAGAAGACGGCGTGACAGGAACTACGCCTAGCTTTGATCCAGTATCAGGTACAGGTTCTGGCAATTTCACTGATGCGGGCACAGCTGGCGTTCTAGATGCTGCTGATACATTTAACGCTTTCGGTATCGATGCTACGACTGACATTGATGGCGGCCTTGTTGGCACGCATAGCTCAAGCTTCTACGTTGCTTCTAACGCGGCGTTTGACATCTATGCTGAAGCTTCACTTGACGCGACATCAACAATGACTGGTATGACACTTGAAAACATCACGCATGACATGTCTATCACGACATCTGGCGATGATGGTCTTGCTTTCGGTGCTCAGGCTCAAAACCCAGGCACTGTTGTAGACGTTGCATCACTTAATGACCTTACAACAGCGACACAAGTTTTTGACGGCACACAGCGCACTGCTGCTGCAGTTGGAACATTGGCTGAGCAATCAGTTCGCTTTGACAATGTCTATTCACTAGACAGCGACACAGCGACAGCTGGCGTCCAAGGCTATGACCTTTCATTAGGTACTGGTAAATTGGCCGCTGACGTGACTTACACGGTTTACGTTCCTTAAGAACGTCCCCGCGGACTACATAGTCTAATTAAGGCCGCTGGATTTTCCGGCGGCCTTTTTTATGCCCAGGTTTTACATTTAACTTGTGCGCGCGAGCCACTCAGCCTCTGTTAGGGTTTCAATCCCAAGTTCTTGGGCCTTTTTCAATTTCGAGCCGGCCCCTGGCCCCGCCACGAGAATGTTCGTCTTGGCCGAGACACTGCCCGAGACTTTCGCGCCAAGACTTAGCGCGCGGGCTTTGGCTTCATCGCGCGAGAACATTTCTAGCTTGCCCGTAAAGACCACCGTTTTGCCTGAGACAGGGCTGTCTGAAGACGGTGCTTCTGCATCAATGATTTTGACCTCTTTGAGCAGCGCGTCAATCATGGCGGCGTTATTCGGTGCATTAAAAAAATCAACCAGCGAGCCCGCCGCCGCCTCGCCCATACCGTCAACAGAGATAAGATCGGCCCAGGCTTCGCCTATATGGGATCTAGCCTCAATAAGTGCACTTTGCATTTTTGCCCATGAGAGATAATGCTTAGCCACGAGCTCTGCATTGCCCTGCCCGATATGGCGAATACCCAGTGCATAAAGCGCGCGGGCAAAACCTATCGTGCGGCGCGCATTAATCGCTGCTTTCAGGTTATCGGCCGAGGTCTGGCCGAAACCTTCTAGCTTTGAGATATCCTCAAAATTCAAAATGAATATATCGGCGGGCTGGCGCACCCAGTGTTTTTGATAGAAAAGCTCGATCTGTTTCGCGCCCAGACCATCAATATCAAAGGCACGGCGCGAGACAAAATGTTTAAGCCCTTCAATGGCTTGGGCTGGACAGCTCAGGCCATTACTGCAGCGGCGCACCACATCTTGCTTACCAGTTTTCGCGTCCATATCACGCAGCGCCACGCCCCCGCAAACGGGACATTCCAACGGCAATTGATAGTCCTCACCGCGCCCCTCAATATCACCAATCACGCGGAGCACTTGCGGGATAACATCGCCCGCGCGCTGGATTTCAACAGTGTCCCCGACGCGGAGTTTCAAGCGGTTTATCTCGTCCTCATTATGAAGCGTGGCATTGGACACAACCACCCCGCCCACCGTGATGGGGGCGAGCCGTGCCACAGGTGTCAGCGCGCCCGTGCGCCCGACTTGCACGTCAATCGCTGCTACCGTTGTAATCGCTTTCTCAGCGGGGAATTTATGCGCGATAGCCCAGCGCGGGGCGCGCGAGACAAAGCCGAGGCGCTCTTGCAGCGCCAGCTCATCGACCTTGTAAACCACCCCGTCAATATCATAGCCTAGCCCTGCGCGGCGTTCTTCAATCTCGTGATAATGCGCAATCATCTGGGCGGCATTTTCATGGCGCTTCATTTGCGGATTAGTGTCAAAACCCCACTGCGCAAAGCGCTCAACCACCCCCATTTGCGTCTCAGATATAGGCGCGCTTATCTCGCCCCATGTATAGGCAAAAAACTTAAGCGGCCGGGTGGCCGTGACCGCGCTATCAATTTGGCGCAGCGATCCGGCCGCCGCGTTGCGCGGATTTTTATAAGGCTCTTTACCTGCCCCCAATTGGGCGGCGTTCATAGCCTCAAAGTCAGCATGATCAATATAGACCTCCCCGCGCACTTCAACGACATCAGGCCAGCCGCGCCCTTTAAGCTGATGCGGGATATTATTCACTGTGCGTAGGTTCGCGGTCACATCTTCGCCCATACGCCCATCCCCGCGCGTGGCCCCCGTGACTAATACACCCTGCTCATAGCGCAAAGCGGCTGAGAGGCCGTCAATCTTAGGCTCCGCTGTAAAGGCCATTGGCGCATCTTCGGGCAGGCTTAAAAAGCGCTTCACCCTTGAGCAAAAGTCCGTGACGTCTTCGTCGGTAAATGCATTATCGAGGGACAGCATCGCGACTGTGTGCTCAATCTTACCAAATTTTCCAGATGGCTTTGCGCCCACATCCTGTGTTGGGCTATCCTTAGCAATGAGATGCGGGAACTGCGCTTCCAGTTCAATGAGCTCATGGCGCAGCGCGTCATACTCAGCATCGGAGAGAATGGGCGCGTCTTCTTGATAATAAAGCGCATCATTGGCTTTAATCTCAAGGCTTAGAAATTTCAGGCGTTTTTTGGCGGCTGTTTCATCCATCAGCTTGCCATCAACTGACGGGCTGCCGCCCTTGCCTCTTGCGTAACCGTTTCGCCCGCGAGCATACGCGCGATTTCTTCCTCGCGCGCATCATCGGCCACGAGCGTGACATGGGTTGTCGTGGTCGTCCCGTTTGAGCTTTTCTTGATAAGATATTGCTGGGCGGCAGCGGCGGCGACTTGCGGGCTATGGGTGACAGTGAAGACTTGCGCAGATTTCGAAAGGCGCGCGAGGCGCTTGCCCACCGCGTCTGCCACGGCGCCGCCGACCCCTTGGTCAACTTCGTCAAAAATCATCACCGCTTCGTTTTTACCCGCCAGCGCGACTTTAATCGCCAGCGCAAAACGCGCCATCTCGCCGCCAGAGGCGATTTTATCCAGCGAGCCTAGCACCGTGCCGGGGTTGGTTGAGACATGGAAGCGGACCTTATCAATGCCGGCTGCGCTCTCGCCTGCGGGCTCTATGTGAGTGACAAATTGCGCGCGTTCCATCTTGAGCGGCGGAAGCTCTGCCATAACAGATTTATCTAATATTTTCGCAGCCTTAGCCCGCGCCGCAGATAATTTAGCCGCTGCCTTATCAAAAGCCGCTTTAGCTTTATCCGCTGCCGCTTTGGCTTTGTCCAAATTCACGCCTGCATTATCAATCGAAGCCAGCTCTGTGGCAAACCGCGCCCGCGCCGCAATCAGACTATCAATATCGCAGTCATATTTACGCGCCGCCGCGCGCAAAGCAAAGAGCCGCTTTTCCGTCTCGTCCAGCCGTCCGGGCTCAACATCAAAACTGCGCGCCGCCTCAGACACCGCCGCGCGCGCCTCTTGGGTTTCTAGCAAAGCCCGCTCCAGCGCGCCTGCCGCATTATCCAAAGCTTTCGCCGCGCCGCTTTCTCCCTCGCCAAATTTGGCTCGAATGCGCTCAATCCCTGCAAGCGCAGTACCGAGCCTTTGCTCAAAGGCGCCGTCCTCGCCCAACGCATCTTCGGCGGCCTTTAGCTCGCCTAGCGCGCCTTCAGCCCCTTGCAGAAAACGGCGTTCTTCAGCCAGCTTGGCATCTTCGCCCGCCACGGGAGCTAAGCGGTCTAATTCTCCAATGGCATGTTCTAGAAAGTCTCTATCTTCTGCCGCTTTGGATTGTAAGGCCAGCAGAGCCTCGACTTGGGCCTGCGTTTCGCGCCGCGCGATATAGCTTTGCGCGCAAGTTTGAACAAGGTCTTGATGTCCGCCAAAGAGGTCTAGCATGTCTATATGGGTGGCAGGATCGAGCAATCCGCGCCCATCATGCTGACCGTGAACTTCAAGCAAAAGCCCACCAATCTGGCCGAGCAATTTCACCCCCACCGGCTGATCATTGATAAAAGCCTTACTGCGGCCCTCTTTGGTGAGGCTACGGCGCAAGGTTAAATCCTCGCTGGGGTCTATCTCAATATCATTTTCCGCGAGCAGCGCCTGGATTGGGCCATCTTTGGGCGCAGTGAAACTGGCTGTGCAGAGGGCTTTCCCTGTGCCCGCGCGCACGAGACCACGATCAGAGCGCGCACCCGTTGCCATGCCTAAGGCGTCCAAAATGATAGATTTACCAGCCCCTGTCTCGCCCGTAAGCGCCGTCAGCCCACCCTTAAAGTCAAGGTCGAGGGTTTCAATCAGGACAACATTGCGAATAGATAGCCCTGTGAGCATAAATAGCTCCTAGAATAAACGCTCTTTAAGGCGGCGCCAATAACCCGTCTCGCGCGGGGCGGAGATTTCGGTGTTCAAATCAACGCCATATTCAGCCAGCAGATCATAGCTATCCTCATACCACTGACTTGTGGGGTAGTTATGCCCCAAAACAGAGCCAACGAGCTTGGCCTCTTTGATTATCCCTAGTGCGACATATGATTCTACAAGTCGGTGCAGAGCTTCTTCCGTTTGAGACGTTGTCTCATAATTCTTGACAACATTTTTAAAGCGCCCAATCGCGGCGAGTTGTTGATTATCGCGCAGGTAATAGCGGCCAATTGCCATTTCTTTACCCGCCAAATGATCATGAGTGAGTTCTAATTTGAGGCGTGCATCGGCGGCATATTCACTATCGGGATAGCGGCGTACAACTTGCTGAAGGGATGATTCCGCATTTACAGTTGTTTCTTGGTCACGATTAACATCATAGATCTGGTCGAAATAATTAATAGCAATCAGATAATAGGCGTAAGGCGTGCTCTCATTTCCCGGGTGCAGGCTGATAAAGCGCTGGGCGCTATCAATGCTCTGCTGATAATCACCGCTACGATAGCTGGCATAGGCATGCATAAGCATAGACCGGCGGGCCCATTTAGAGAATGGGTGCTGGCGCTCGACCTCTTCAAATAGAAGCTTTGATCGATCCCAGTCGCCGCGGTCGATCCGGTCAAAAGCCTGATTGTAAATCAGCTCCGCTGGACGTTCGACATAGGCCAGTTTTTCACGCTTATCCCCGCCAATACCGAGCGTAGAACAGGCTGAGAGGCTTAAGGCGAGTACCGCAAATGATAAGCTTTTAAAAAGGGCCGTATAACGCATAGTGATTCCCGACGGGGTTAAACTTTCAGCGTTACTAACGGAGAATTCGCCCTAGTGAAAGTGAGAAATCGTTTAGGCGAGCATTGATTCCGGCTCACTGACGATATTCTGGCTGGCTAAGTGGGTAAATCGCCAAGCCTCGGGGTCGCCATATAGTGCCATAAGCAGCGCGTGATTAAGGCCGTGGCCGCCTTTAACCGTGGTCACTCGGCCCAATATGGGTCCGCCAAGATAAATATCACCCAATAAGTCCAGCGCTTTATGGCGGACAAATTCATCCTCGAAGCGCAAGCCGTCAGGGTTTAAAACCTTTCCGCCATCAACAACAACGGCATTATCCAGCGACCCGCCCTTGGAAAGCCCCGCCGCTTGCAGGGCTGCGACCTCATGCAGGCGTGCAAAGGTACGCGCGGAGGCAAGGCGCTGGCGAAAGGCCCTTACATTCGGGACAATTTCTAGGGTCTGTCGGCCAATTGCATCATCTTTAAAGTCAATCGTGACGTTCAGTTCTAAACGCTCGCAAGGCTCGATACGTGCTATGCTATCTCCCAGGCGCACTTCCACGGTTTTCAAGACTTTAATGTAGCGGCGCGGCGCAGCTTGGCGCGAAAGACCAACCTGCTCTATCAACTTCAAAAACGGCTCCGCACTCCCGTCCATGACAGGAACTTCTTCTCCATCTAGCTCGATAAAAAGATTATCAATACCGCTTGCAGCAAGCGCGGCTAATAAATGTTCAATGGTCGCGACTTTAACGCCTGCAGCATTGGATAAAGTCGTGCAGTTTTTAACCCCCGTCACCGCATCAGGGCGCACGCAAATATTATTGTCGCGATCTTTTATATCAGTCCGAATAAAGACCAGACCTGTGCCAATAGGCGCAGGGCGCAGCGCGACACGCGTATGCGCGCCGCCGTGAAGCTCAATCCCTGCCGTGACAGCGGGTGCTCTTAAAGTTGATTGTCGACGTATCTGGTTCATGACTATTCCTAAGCCTGCATCAGCAACCCAAACTTGCCAAGTAGCAAATACAGTTGCAACAAAATATAGGTTACAGGGTGTTACAAAGCCTGAACGGCTTGTAACCATACCGCAAACAAAAACGCCGGCCCAAGGGACCGGCGCATTCGCTATATGTTTTGAGATTAGTGGTTCTGACGGCGCAAGAAACTTGGGATGTCGAGCTCTTCATCCATATTGTCACCGAAGAGGTCTCCACTTGAACGCGGCTCCGCTGTTTGGCGGCGTATTGGCGCGGGGGCAGGTTTTGGTTTTTTCAACCCAAAAAATCCAAAAGGCTTTTTCACAACAGTTTGCGGCTGCGGGACTGGAGCAGCTTGCGGTTGAGGCTGCGGCGCTGGCTGATATTGCTGCGGGGCCGGCGCTTCTACTTTTGGCGGATAAGGCTTAGGCGCAACATATTGTGGGGCCGGCGCAGGCGCGGGCTCTTGGACAGCAGCAACAGGTTCTGGCGCTTCATATTGCGGGGCCCTAGGAGCAGCTGCATATCGCGGCTGCTGCGGGGCATCATATTCATCTTCAATGGCAAAAGCATCTTCTTCAATCTCTTCGGCCGCTTCTGGCTCTTGAGGAACAACATTACTTCTAAGCGGGGCTGGTTGAGCGACATAACCTGATTCGACACCTGTCGCGACGACAGAGACGCGAACGATTCCATCAAGATCTGCATCCAGCGCTGAGCCCACAATGATATTGGCATCTTCGTCAACTTGGCCGCGTATAAGGCTGGCCGCTTCATCAACTTCGTAAAGCGTAAGGTCACGCCCGCCTGTAATATTGATAAGAACGCCCTTAGCGCCTTTTAGCGAAACATCGTCGAGCAGCGGGTTATTAATAGCAGATTCAGCCGCCTCAATCGCGCGGCGCTCACCTGTGGCTTCGCCTGTGCCCATCATGGCTTTGCCCATTTCGTCCATCACAGTGCGAACGTCATTAAAATCAAGATTGATAAGGCCCGGGACAACCATGAGGTCAGTCACGCCGCGAACACCGCTATGGAGCACTTCGTCCGCCATAGAGAAAGCGTCAGACATTGTTGTCTGCTCTGTCGCAACACGGAAGAGATTCTGGTTCGGTATTGTGATCATCGTATCTACAGAACTATAAAGATTTTCAATGCCTTGCTCGGCTAGCTTCATGCGGCGCGAGCCTTCAAACTGGAACGGCTTTGTAACGATGCCAACGGTTAGGATGCCGCGCTCGCGCGCCGCGCGGGCAATCACTGGCGCAGCGCCTGTCCCTGTGCCTCCGCCCATGCCAGCCGCTACGAATAACATATGTGCACCGTCAAGGTGCTCTAAGATTTCATCAAGGCTTTCTTCGGCTGACTGCTCTCCAATTTCAGGACGCATGCCAGCCCCCAACCCTTGCGTAATACCGCCGCCGAGTTGCACCTTACGGTCAGCGCGTGATAAAGCTAGGGCTTGGGCGTCTGTATTAGCGACGACGAATTCCACGCCGTCCAGACCCGCAGCAATCATATTATTTACCGCATTCCCGCCTGCGCCCCCAACGCCGACAACAACAATGCGCGGTTTTAGTTCTACTGATTTGGGAAGAGATAAAGCGATTGGCATAACAGGCCCCGTTTATGGTAAGTGATTAGTTAATACACACTCACCTAAAACCCTTAAACAGAGATTAACCAAGTGCAATTTTCGGCGAAAAAAGGCAGTTTTAGAAGTTTTCTCGCAACCATTGTAGCGAGCGCCCAAAAGAATTACCCGTATAGCGCTTTTGTCGATAACGGCGGCCTGACAGGTCTGGCGGCCCTGTAATAACTTCTGCCGATTCTGAAAAGCCCTGCTTTAAAAGCCCTGTCGCGACCGCAAAATCTGGCCCGTTCAAAGCGTCTCTCATCCCAAGAACGCCATGAGGACGGCCAATGCGTACGCGCTTATTAAAGACATATTCAGCAAGCTCGCGTACGCCATTTAATTGACACGCCCCGCCCGTCAAAACGATGCGGCGGCCCGCATAAGCATCCATGCCTGAATCTGTAATTCTATCGCGCAATATCTCCAGCGTCTCTTCGATACGCGAACGCACAATCGAGGTCAGCAGCGTGCGCGGCTGATGGTGTAGCTCGTCTTGCGCGCCCATTGGCGGACAGGGCACCATAAATTCATCATCATCCGCCCCATGCAGGGCAGAGCCGTAAATTGTCTTAATCCGTTCTGCCGCTTCTGACGGCGTGACGAGGCCGCGGGCAATATCATTCGTCACATTCTTGCCGCCAACTGGAATGGCATCAACATGCATCAGCGTATTATCTCTGAAAATGGCCGCTGAGGTCACGCCGCCGCCCATATCAATGACTGTCACGCCAAGATCAGTCTCATCTTCTGTAAGCACAGCCAGTCCGGCCGCATAGGGCGAGACGGTAACAGAGGTTATCTCAAGGTGGCAGCGCTCAATACAATGGGCCAGATTACGCAAAGGCCCTACGCCAGCGAGCACAAAATGCATATCCACGCCAAGGCTTTTGCCAAACATACCGCGCGGATCGCGAATACCGCTCTCCTCATCCACCGACCAATTTAGCGGAAGCGCATGCAGAATAGCATCTTCGGGCTGAGCCAGTTCAGACAATGAAGAGCTTAGCACACGTTTAAGATCGCGGTCAGCCACCTCTCCGCTGGCAAATTCAGTTGTGACGGTCATATGCTGAGAACGTAGGGAGCGCAAAGCGACATTGACGGCAACACCTTGCACCGTCACGCCAGCCGCTCGTTCCGCTTTTTCTACGGCCGTGCGTATGCCGTGTTCTGCGGCTTCCATATCCACAACCGCGCCGTTTTTAAGCCCTGCACTCACGCCAAAGCCAGAGCCAATAAGGCGCACCCCGAAATTTGGTTCGCGCTGCCCAATCAAGCAAACAACCTTGGACGAGCCAATATCCAAGACGGCTAAAGTTTCTGACTTGCGCTTAACCCCTCCGCTAAACATGGTCTTACACGCGCTCCTTACGGCTAGGCGTTAAGCTAAGCCTGTCTGGCAGGCGCATATCAATAATGGCGATGTCGCGGTCAAGGATTTGTGTCTGCGCATGTATCTGCTCAAGCTTAAGTAAGGCAATTTCCATATTCTCTTTAGGTAATTTGACCCGCATTTTGCCCTCAGCCAGCACGATATCCCAACGGCTATCACTGACATGGACAAAGCTGACGCTGCGCGTGTCAATTTCTGGAAAGCCAGCCAAAGTCGCCCGCAAATCACCGATTTGCATATGGGCCTTTGCTCCGACATAGGACTTTAGCCCTGCAAAACGCGTCGGGAGAGCATCACTAATCACATCCCCGTTGACGTCGACGACTTTTAATTCACCATTATGTTGCCAAAGTGCATAGGGTTGGCGCTCTATGATTTGAACTACAATGCGGTTAGGCCACAGACGCCGCACAACGGCACGGTCAACCCAAGACAAGCTCTCAACGCGCTGCTTGGCGCCGTCCATATCAACGCCAAAAAAGTAATCACCATTATAGACGCCCAGCGCCTTGCGCACATCACCCTCGCGCAAGCGGCCCTCACCCATGACATCAACACGCTCGACCACAAAGCCCATAGACATAATGCGCGCGCGTTTAAAATCATTGATATTCTGCTTTACGCGCATCAAATCTCCGCTCAGCCAAAGGCCAAACACGATCATCATAAAAAAGGCTAGGATGATAGAAGCGATAAAGCGGAACATACCTTTTTTGGTATGGCTGGCCGCGCGCATTTGCGCCGCAGCCCAATTACGTGCCCCGCGCAATCCGGGTTTTAGGGGGCTCACACGTTGTGAGCCAGAATAAGAAACAGGTTTCTTTACCTTGGCCATGAAGCATCCTCAACAATCCAGCGGCAAAGCTGGCTAAAACTTAGTCCGGCACAGCTGGCCTGTTCAGGCGCAAGCGAAACCGGAGTCATTCCAGGTTGAGTATTCACTTCAAGCATTACGATTTTGTTTACGATGTCTGTTAAATCGTCATTAATATCATTATATCTGAAATCTGCGCGCGTCAGCCCGCGGCACCCCAGCGTTTCATGGGCCAGCGCAGCCCATGTCAGGCATAAATCCGTGACATCATGGGGAATATTGGCGGGCACGACATGGCGCGAGCCGCCATCTGAATATTTCGCCTCATAATCATACCAGTCAGTTTGCGGGATAATCTCGGTCACAGCGAGCGCCTTACCGTCCATAACGGCCACGGTCAGCTCTCGGCCCGGCACAAATTTCTCGGCTAAGACCCGCTCGCCCATATCTTCATTATCCGCCATAGTGGCGGCGGGGGCCTCCCCCTCTTTGATTATATAGATGCTATGGCTAGAGCCTTGCCCATTGGGCTTGACCACATAAGGCGGCTCCATCGGATGCGCTTCGGAGGCCGCTCGTCGGTTAACAAGGCTTCCCTCTGAAACATTAATACCCACATCGCGCAATATGGCTTTGGTGCGGTGCTTATCCATGGCCAGCGCCGAGGCCATAACCCCGCTATGGGTATAGGGCGCGCCAAACATATCGAGCACGCCTTGGACGCGGCCATCCTCGCCCCAATCGCCATGCAGCGCATTAAAGACAACATCAGGGTCAGCCTCATGGAGCTGCTCCCAAAGATTAGGCGCGACATCGATTTCCGTAACCTCATAGCCTTGTTCGCGCAGGGCCTTGGCGCAAGCTTCGCCTGAAATCAGCGAGACCTCTCGCTCGGACGACATTCCGCCTTTTAGAACAGCTACGCGCTTCATGATGGTTCACCAATCCGTTTGACTTCCCAGTGCAAATCAACGCCTTGGCTTTCTTTAACTCTTGCAATCATCGTCTCGCCAAGGGTTTCCAAATCTGCTGCGCTCGCCTGCCCCGTATTGATCATAAAGTTACAATGCTTCTCGCTCATCTGCGCGCCGCCGACCCGAAAGCCGCGCCCGCCAGCGGCGTCAATGACTTGCCATGCGCCCCGCCCGCCAGATTGCGCGGGGTTAGGGTTCTTAAAGGTTGAGCCGCCCGTCTTTTCGCGAATGGGCTGGCTGTCCTCTCGGCGCTTGGTAATTTCGTTCATACGCGCGGTGATGGCGGCGGGATTATCGGCCGTGCCTTCAAAGAGCGCCTCGGTGAAAATAAGATCTGCGGGTGCATCGCTATGGCGGTAGCTATAGCCCATTTCAGGCAGCGCCATGACTTGGCGGCGTCCGCGCCTATCAAGGGCGACAACCTCTTTTAAAATATCTTTAGTTTCAGACCCGTAGCAACCTGCGTTCATGCGCAAGGCCCCGCCAATAGAGCCCGGAATACCTGCGTAAAATTCAAGGCCCGCAATGCCCGCTTTGGCCGCTTCTTTAGCCACTCTATTATCCAGCGCCGCCGCGCCCGCGCGTACCGAAAGCCCGTCCGTCGTGACCTTCGCAAAGCTTGGCCCCAGCCGCACAACAACGCCGCGCACGCCCCCGTCGCGCACCAACGTATTAGAGGCAACCCCGAGCACAGTGACAGCAATATCTTCGGGCGTAGAAGAGAGGAAATTAGCAAGGTCGGCCTCGTCGGCAGGGATAAAAAGCACATCCGCCTTTCCGCCAACCCGCAGCCACGTGTAAGGCGCAAGCGCTACGTCAGCGGAGAGTTTGCCGCGAACGGGCGGGAGCTTATCCATTAAGCTCACTAAAGCGCGTCCAGATGGGCCACTAAATCCGCCGCCCAATAAGTAATATCCCCTGCCCCAAGGCAGACAATAACATCGCCTTGCTCAAGGTATGGCTTTAGGTCTTGCGCCAGCGTTTGCTTTGTCGTTTCGCGCGCTTCTTTATGGCCATGAGAATTAAGGCTACGCACAAGGCTTGGCCCGCTTATGCCCTCTATCGGCTCTTCGCCCGCCGCGTAAACATCAGCCACATAGACATGGTCAGCATCGTTAAAGCAGGTCGAGAAATCTTCGAATAAATCTTTCAAGCGCGAATAGCGGTGAGGCTGCACCACGGCATGAACCTTGCCTTTGGCAACTTGCCGCGCGGCTTGCAGCACGGCTTTAATCTCGACGGGATGATGACCATAATCATCAATGATAGACACGCCGTTCCAATCCCCCACATGGGTAAAGCGGCGCTT
>CALKIX010000014.1 GCA_937995665.1 uncultured Hellea sp.
AGCACGGCTGCGTGAGAGTCATTAAATTTTGTACAGAGAGTAACTCGCCCAAAAGAGAAGTATGAACGTAATGAGTACTATGGCGAGACTATAATAAAATGTGAGCGGAGATAAAAATAGCAAGCTCAGCGCCAATAAAAACCACGGCAAAATAAGAAAGAGCGCCAACTGATAGGACTTTTTTTGCGGACCTTTTTTATAGCCCTTAAGGGCGATTTTACCCGTGAGCCAAGCGGGGACATAAGCAAAGGCGCCCCCGCCAAAACAAAGAATGAAAGCGGAAAATACCCCCCATCCATTTTCGTCATTTTCTATAAAGCCCGACCATAGATAAGCGGAAAGCCCAAAAGCCAGCATAGCGCTGGCAAAGGCAAGATATGCGGCCAGCTGATCTGCGCGCGCGCCGCGCGGCGAAGTGGCTGGGCCAAGCTTGGAAACGGGCTCTATTGGAATAATGGGGTCCATATACGAGCTATAGCCTTTCGAGCTTTAACAGAGCCTAAACACCTACGCGCCCCAGCTTACTCTGGCCAGTACTCTTCACGCAGTTTGATAAACCCTATAAGTGATATGCCACAGTAAAGGCCGATAAATCCGCCCTTAAACGGAGCGGAATAGGTTGACGCCTCGAGGACAGGCATCAGCATCGCTAGAATGCATAATGGCATAATAGCTATCATTACCGTTGACCCATTCATATTGACCCCATTGCAAAGGGGTATCCAATGCAAGGCTCATGCCGTCCCGTGGGCGGGCATAAAAAAACCCGCCCTGCCAAAGCAGAACGGGCGCGTCCCCCACAATATTGGGACTTATTTATATCGCGCTTAGTGCGCTAAAACGGCGAGCAATAAAAGCGCAATGATATTTGTAATCTTAATCATTGGGTTTACCGCTGGACCAGCCGTATCCTTATAAGGATCGCCAACAGTATCACCCGTCACGGACGCTTTATGCGCGTCTGAGCCCTTACCGCCGTGATGGCCGTCTTCGATATATTTCTTGGCATTATCCCAAGCCCCGCCGCCGGCTGTCATAGACAGTGCAACAAACAGACCCGTGACGATCACGCCGAGCAGCATGGCGCCTAGCGCGCTAACCGCTGCCGCATTGCCAGCCGTGAACTTAACAGCAAAGAACAAAACAATTGGGGCGAAGATTGGCAGAAGGGATGGCTTGATCATTTCCTTAATCGCTGCGCCCGTCAAAAGATCAACCGCCTTAGCATAGTCAGGCCGCGATGTGCCCGCCATAATGCCCGGATCAGCTTTGAACTGACGGCGAACTTCTTCGACAATCGCGCCGGCTGCGCGGCCAACAGATTGCATCGACCAAGCCCCAAAAAGATAAGGCAGCATGCCGCCAATAAACAATCCAACAATCACATATGGATCTGTCAGGCTGAAGGTCAGCGTGCCCAAACCATCAAAGAATGTCCCTGGCTCGGCCTTAGACGCGAAATATTCTACATCCTTATAATAAGCGGCAAAGAGCACCAGCGCGCCAAGGCCCGCTGAGGCGATGGCATAGCCTTTCGTGACCGCTTTCGTAGTGTTACCCACCGCGTCCAGCGTATCGGTTGTATTACGCACTTCAGACGGCAATTCTGCCATTTCAGCAATACCGCCTGCATTATCAGTCACAGGGCCAAAGGCGTCGAGCGCAACAATCATGCCTGCCACGCCCAGCATCGCTGTCACTGCAATCGCAATGCCGTAAAGATCGGCAAGGCTGTAGGTTGAGATAATCCCTAAGACGATAATTAGTACAGGAATAGCCGTCGCTTCCATAGAGACCGCAAGGCCTTGGATAACATTTGTGCCATGACCTGATTCAGAGGCGGCGGCAACGGATTTCACAGGGCGGAAATTCACGCCCGTATAATATTCCGTAATCACCACAATCGCGCCTGTGATAATAAGACCGATTACCGCGCATAGAAATAGATCCATGCCAGAAAAGCCTGTCCCTTTAATCTCGCCCATGCCGATCGTTTGCATCGTAACGACATAAATCGCGGCAGCAGATAAAAGACCCGTCACGATAAGACCCTTATAAAGCGCGCCCATGACATTCGTTGAGCCCTTACCGAGCTTGACAAAAAATGTGCCGATAATTGAGGTGACAATACAGGCTGCTGCAATCGCCATAGGATAAAGCGCGAGAGAGCCGACAGTTCCAAAGAGAATGGAGCCCAGCACCATGGTCGCGGCAATAGTCACAACATAAGTTTCAAACAAGTCAGCCGCCATGCCCGCACAATCACCGACATTATCGCCGACATTATCGGCAATAGTGGCAGGGTTACGCGGATCATCTTCAGGGATTCCTGCTTCGACCTTACCAACCAAATCGCCGCCGACATCAGCGCCTTTGGTAAAAATACCCCCGCCCAAACGGGCAAAGACAGAAATAAGCGATGCGCCTAATGATAGAGAGACAAGTCCGTCAATCACGCCGCGTTCATTCGCGCCCATGGGGCCCGTCAGCGCCCAGTAATAAACGGCCAGCCCCAAGAGCGCGAGACCTGCCACAAGCATGCCTGTAATTGCGCCCGCCTTAAAGGCTACATCTAGCCCCTTACCAAGACTGGTACGCGAAGCTTCGGTGGTGCGCACATTGGCTTGTACAGAGACAAGCATGCCCACATAGCCCGCAATGCCCGAGAGCACTGCGCCAATGACAAAGCCAAGCGGGGCTATCGCATTTTGGAATAAAAGCGCGAGCAGGATGGTCACGACAACCCCCACGACGGCAATGGTTTTATATTGTTTGTTAAGGTAAGCCTTGGCGCCTTCTTGAATGGCGCCGGCAATTTCATTCATACGTTCATTGCCCGTAGAAGCTTTTAGCAAGCTCGCGCGAGTCACAATGCCGTAGAGCACTGCGAGCACGCCCGCAGCGATGATTAGATAAAGAGTCATATAGCTCTCCCCGTAATATAGCCTTTAAATAGGCTTTTATGTTATGAAGTTGGCCGCACCCGTAAAGTTTGCGCTTCCCCTCGCTAAGTGAAGTTGGCCGTGCATCCTTGCCTCCCCAGACAGGATTTCACGCTTCCCCTCGCGGTTAAGGCCTTAAGTTTACTCTTTTTTGAGACGTGACGCAAGGGGGGGAGAGTTTCTCGCCCCCTTGCGTGTTAGACGCGCCACTTGCGCGGGCTAGCCTGCCTCATCAGCAGATGCGCTTTGCAGCTGAATATAGTTTTGGATGCCAACTTGTTTGATGAGATCAAATTGCGTTTCGAGATAATCGACATGCTCTTCTTCGTCAATAAGGATGGCTTGGAGTAGATCGCGGGTGCCGTAATCGCGAACCTTCTCAGCATGCTCTATGCCGTCTCGGTAAATAGGCAACGCAATATCTTCGAGCTTCATATCGCATTCGAGAATCTCGTGCACATCCTCGCCTATATAGAGTTTGCCAAGGTCTTGTAGGTTGGGCAGTCCGCCTAGATAAAGAATGCGCTCGATGATTTTATCGGCGTGCTGCATTTCCTCGATGCTTTCCTCATATTCCTTTTTCGCCAATTTGCTCACGCCCCAATCTTTGAGCATGCGGGAGTGCAAGAAATATTGATTGATGGCGGTGAGTTCAGCC
>CALKIX010000015.1 GCA_937995665.1 uncultured Hellea sp.
ATGAAGGAGCACTAATAAATGTTCACTATTTGTTCACCCCTTGAGTTTAAGCATAAGCCTATGACACATCATTATACATATATCCTCGCGGGCCAGATGCATGGACCTATCTTTATTGGTACGACGCGTAATTTAAAGCGCCGTCTGACCCAACATCGTTTTGGCCGCGCCAGCGTTGAAGCGTTCCGTATTGATCAACTGGTTTATGTCGAGCGCCACAATAGTATCGAAGCGGCGACAAGCCGCGCTGAAGCTTTGAAGTCGGCCTCACGTGAATGGGTCAATGCTCTTGTTGAGCGCAAAAATCCTAACTGGCGTGACCTTACTGAGCTTGCTAAAGAACGGTCAGTGCGCGCCGCTTAATTATTTGGCGTGCCCTTAGAAAGGGCCGTCATGAAGCTTTACGATTATTTACCGTCCGGCAATAGCTATAAGGTTCGTTTAATGATGTCCTATCTGGGGCTGACTTACGAGCATATTGGCCTTGATATTATCAAGGGCGAAACCCAGACAGATGGCTTTAAGGCCGTGAACCCTGTGGGGCAAATTCCACTTTTAGAATTATCAGATGGTCGCCGCATCGCAGAATCAAATGCCATCATCTATTTTCTGGTCGAGGGCACGCCCTATTGGCCCAAGAACGCCTTTGACCAAGCCAAATGTATGCAATGGATGTTTTTCGAGCAGTATAAGCACGAGCCAGCCATTGCTGTGTCGCGTTTCATTCATCATTACGCGATGGATAAACGGGAGTCTGAACTGCCTGCCTTGATGAAACGCGGTTATGCTGCGCTAGATATTATGGAAGACCATCTTGCGCAAAACCTTTGGTTTGTCTCCTGTGATTCTGGCGATGGGCGTACGCTCGCGGATGTGGCGCTTTATGCCTATACCCATGTTGCGGGTGAGGGCGGCTTTGATTTGACGCGCTACCCCAACATCACGGCCTGGCTTGACCGTTTTGCAGATCACCCAAAGCACATCCTGATTACGGATGTGCCGCAGTAGTCAGCCTTTCGTTTATGGGATATATAAACCCTATTATGACGCCGTTAGAACTCGAACGTGGATTTCTCTCGATGCGCTGCTGGCTCCAGCGTATTGTCCTGCCAAGTGCAGGCGTTCTGGCTGTGACCTTACTTCTTTTTGGCCGCATAACGCGGGATCATACTATTCTTGACCACAATGCCGTTATTGTCGGATTTTTCATTCTATATTTCGTGCTCGTTCGCGGCGGCCACCTCATCATGATCCGCTCGATGCACAAAGACTTGCTCAAAAAATATGAAAAGCCATATAAAGCGCGGCTTGCGGCGATGCCGTCAGAAACATTCCGTCGCCGTAACCTCGGTTTCACCCTCGCCAGAATAAAGCGCGAATTGATAACGGAATTTGGCGTAAAATAGATAATTGCTTGGCGACTCTGGCGAGCTGTGATAGCTCTGCGGAATGAATTTACAGGCAATTATATCGCGAATTATTGGCCCGATGGGTAAGGCTTAAGGCCTTGAACCTGTCGGGATAAAGACCTGCTCACGCTGCCACCTAAGCCTTCCAAATTCGAGACACTCATGACTACTGAAAAACGCGATTACCGCGACACTTTATTTCTTCCAAAAACTGATTTTCCTATGCGCGCGGGACTGCCGAAAAAAGAGCCTGAATGGCTGGCGTTCTGGCAAAAGCTTGGCCTCTATGAGCGTCTGCGTGAGCAGTCCAAGGACGCCAAGCCGTGGACGCTGCACGATGGCCCGCCCTATGCCAATGGCCATATCCATATGGGCACGGCGCTGAACAAGATCCTCAAAGATATCATCAACCGCAGCCATCAAATGCTAGGCTTTGATGCTAATTATGTCCCGGGCTGGGATTGTCATGGTCTTCCGATTGAGTGGAAAGTCGAAGAAGAATTTCGCGGCAAAGGCCGCACGAAAGACGATGTCGCGGGAAGTGAATTTCGTACGCGCTGCCGTGAATATGCGGCGGAGTGGCTCGACGTACAACGCGAAGAATTTAAGCGTCTTGGCGTCGTTGGTGATTGGGATAACCCCTATAAGACAATGAACTTTCAATCAGAGGCCGATATTTGCGGCGAGCTGTTAAAAATCGCCAAAGAAGGGCAGCTCTACCGCGGCTCAAAACCCATCATGTGGAGCCCCGTTGAGCAGACAGCCCTCGCAGAAGCCGAAGTCGAATATGCCGACAGAAAAGCAACGCAAATTTATGTGAAGTTTCCCGTTCAAGATAGCGAGGCCTTTGTTGTTATTTGGACGACGACACCTTGGACTATTCCTGCCAACCGCGCAGTTAGTTTCTCGAGCAAAATAAAATATGGACTCTATGAAGTCACTGAAATGGAAGACAGTGAATTTGAGCCTTGGTCGAAGCCCGGCGACAAACTTATCGCAGCGGATGGATTATGGGAACAAATTGCGAAAGCGGGCTTAATTAAATCAGCAAAACGTCTGGATGATGTAAACCCTGAAGGTCTGGTTCTTGACCACCCTCTCAAAAACATGGGCGATGCCGAAGGCAAATATGATTTCCCCGTGCCGCTTCTTGAAGGCTCTCATGTTACCGCTGATGCGGGTACGGGTTTTGTTCACACCGCGCCGAGCCACGGCGAGGACGACTATGTCGTCTGGATTTCCAATCAGAAAAAACTGGAAAGCTTAGGCATTGACCCTATCGTTCCTATGACGCTCGATGATGCGGGCTGTTATACCGATATCATGCCAACCCGTTTCCAAGGGCTGGATGTTATCCGCACAAGCGGGAAGAAACGCGGCCAAGACGGCAAGGCGAACGGCGAAGTTCTTAAGGCGCTTGTTGAATGCGGCAACCTATTGGCGCGCGGTATGCTCACCTTGCGTGATGCACACTCTTGGCGCTCCAAAGCCCCCGTCATTCGCCGCGCAACGCCGCAGTGGTTTGTCTCCATGTCTAAAGGCGGGCTTCGCGATACGGCTATAGCCGAGATTGAAAAGACGAAGTTCTGGCCTGATCGCGCGCGTAACCGTATTGGGACGATGGTTGCCGACCGTCCTGATTGGCTGATCTCTCGCCAGCGCAATTGGGGCGTTCCGATTACGCTCATCGTTGGCCCGAACGGAGAGCTTCATACAGAGCGCGAAGATGCGGATGCCATCAATGCACGCATCCTTGCCGCCGTGGAAAAAGTCGGCGTTGACGGCTGGTTTGAAACTCCGCTTGAGGAGTTCATGCCAGAAGATAATCTAGGCTGGGAAAAGGTCACAGATATTCTCGACGTGTGGTTTGATAGCGGCTCAACACATGCTTTCTGCCTAAAGCGCCGCGAAGACCTGCCGCCCCGCGCTGACCTTTACCTCGAAGGCTCTGACCAGCACCGCGGTTGGTTCCAAAGCTCGCTGATGGAGAGTTGCGCGGTTTACGGCGAAGCGCCTTATGACGGCGTATTGACCCACGGTTTTGTCGTCGATGAAAAGGGCCTCAAAATGTCCAAATCACTCGGCAATACGATGAGCCCAGAGGACATTAATAAGCAATATGGCGCAGAGATTATGCGCATCTGGACGGCGAGTTCTGACTGGGCGAACGATCTTAAAATCGGCAAGGAAATCATTCAAACCAATGTCGATGCTTACCGTAAGCTGCGCAATACTTTGCGTTATATGATTGGCGCGCTGGACGGCTTTGAGGCGGGGGATGCGGTGGATTACGCCGATATGCCCGCCCTTGAAAAATGGGTACTGCACCGCCTCGCGGAAATCACCGCCGAGCATGAAGCGCGCGTGCGTGACCATGATCATAAATGGATTTTCAGTACGCTGTTTAATTTCTGTACTGTCGATCTCTCGGCCTTTTATTTCGATATTCGCAAAGACGCGCTGTATTGTGACCCGCTGAATAGCACGCGCCGCCGTGCCTGCCGCACCGTCATCAATGAAGTGTTCCAGCGCTTGACGACATGGCTCGCGCCCATCATGTGCTTTACCATGGAAGAAGTCTGGCAAGCGCGTCATCCGAGCGAAGACGGCTCCGTGCATCTAGAAGAGTTCCGCAGCGCCGATGAGAGCTGGCTTGATGATAAGCTCGCTGGCCATATTGAAACTTTGCGCGCTTTCCGCTCGGCCGCCCAAGAAGCCATTGAGCCTTTGCGCCGCGAAAAGGTGATTAAGTCGAGCCTCGAAGCGCAAGTCAGCGCGCCAGCCGATGAAAAGCTCGCGGCCGCCTTAACGGCGCTAGGGATTTCGCGTCAGGAAGTCTATAAAGACCCTGCTAACCCCAATGATACTTTAGCGGATTATCTGATTGTCAGTGATGTTGAGCTAAGCGCGAAGGCTGAAGCGATTACGATTGGCGATTTGAAAGCGCAGGCGGGTTATGCGAAATGCGAGCGCTCATGGAAATATTTCAAACCTGAAGCGGGTGCCGATATTACCCCGCGCGATGCGGCGGCTGTAAAAGCTTTAGGCTAAAAATATCAGGTAAAAATAAAAGCCGCCTTGTATTATGCAGGACGGCTTTTTCATCTTATTTCTAAAGCTTAGCTAACGCGCTCTTTCAGCGGGCCGAGCAGGGCTTCGCTTGTGATGATGACATCGCCCGTTTCCAAAACGTCCCCGCCAGACAGGCTTTCGACGATAAGGCCGGCTTCTTGGCAAATCAGCACCCCTGCGGCGATGTCCCAAACGGCAAGGCCGCGTTCCCAGAACCCGTCATAACGGCCAGCGGCTGTCCATGCCAGATCTAGCGAGGCGGCGCCCATGCGGCGAACGCCCGCGCTTGCGCCCATGACTTGGTGCAGCTCTTTAAGGAATTTCGCGTGTCCGGGTTTGCCTAAGAAAGGAATACCCGTAGCAAACAGACTATCGGTGAAAATATCGCGGCGCGAAGGACGCAGACGGCGATCACCGCCCCCGCGCGTGCCGTCATTGATAAAGGCGCCTTTGCCTTTTTCCGCAAAGAACATGGTATCGTTAATCGGGTTATAGATAAGCCCCGCGACAAGTTCTTTCGGGTTGCCATCAATCTCGCGCTCCAGCGCAATGGAAATCGCAAAATGCGGAATGCCGTGGAGGAAATTCGTTGTTCCGTCTAGTGGATCAATGATAAAACGGTGCGTTTTATCAGAGCCAATAATCTCTCCGCCTTCCTCGGCCAGAAAGCTATAGCCCGGGCGGTCACGGCGCAGGTTTTCTATGATGACTTCTTCGGCTTTTTTATCGGCGCGCGAGACAAAATCAGCCGGCCCCTTGCGGGCAACTTGTAAATGCTCCACTTCGCCAAAATCGCGCAGCAGTGAGCGCGAGGCTTTGCGCGCTGCATTTTGCATCACGCTCATAAGCGGGGAGAGCCGCTCGTTTTGAAGATAATCAGCCATATTTAATCTGCGCGCTTCACATAAGAGCCATCGGCGGTGTTAATCACAAGGCGCTCATCTGTGCCAACGAAAGGTGGCACATTTGTGCGAACACCGTTCTCTAAGATGGCAGGCTTAAAAGAATTGGCCGCTGTTTGGCCTTTGACCACGGGCTCTGTTTCTTTAACGCTTAGGATAACCTGCTCAGGCAGGGCGATTGAAATGGGGCGGTCTTCATAGAACTCAAGATCGACTTCCATGCCGTCTGTTAAGTAAACGGCTTGATCGCCTACCCACTCTGATTGCAGATTGATTTGCTCGTAATTTTCAGAATTCATGAACACAAGCATTTCGCCTTCGGCATAGAGGTAGCTATGGGGCTTTTGCTCGAGACGGATGCGCTCAACGGTTTCGGCGGCGCGAAAGCGCTCATTAAGCTTACGGCCATCAATAATGTTTTTCAGCTCGACCTGATTAAAAGCGCCGCCCTTACCGGGTTTGACCGCATTGCACTTTACAGCCACCCAGAGCGTGTCTTGGTGCTTGATAATATTACCTTGGCGGATTTCATTGCCGTTCATTTTCATATATGCCGTCTCGCTTTTTCGCGTGAATTTGCGCCCCTTTAGAGTAATTTTTACCGCTTGGGAAGCCTTTCAAGTGGGGCGCGTCGTATTAAGCCTTAAATGCTTCATTCACTGAATCGTCACAAAATCATAAGGTGACAGAGCGAAGCGAGGCGGCTATCTTAAAACTATGTCTGATACTGCTTCAAAACCCGTCCTGACCTATAGTTTCGCAAGAGCCAATGGGGTTTTGGCGTTAGAGCAAGATGGCGAGATGGTTTTGGCCCGCCGCAAGGGGGCCAGCCTTGAGGCCTTGCTCGAAGCGCGCCGCGTGTTGGGATATCCTGCAAAGCTCATTGATGTCACGCCGGGCGATTTTGAAAATCATGCCGCGCGGCTTTATGCGCAGGCGGATCTGTCCAGCTCTGCCGAAGACGCGATTGATGTGCCGCGCGATCTAAATGCGCTGGCAGATGGCTTGCCGCGTACCTCTGATTTGCTCGATAGTACAGATGATGCGCCGGTTATTCGCCTGATTAATGGTATTCTGCAAGAAGCCATTCGCTCGCGGGCCTCTGATATTCATATAGAGCCCTATGAGCAGCGCCTTTCTGTGCGCTTTCGCATTGATGGCTCATTGCGCGAAATGCTGAGCTTGCCTGCGCGTCTTTCCTCAGTGCTGGTCAGCCGCGTGAAAGTCATGGCGCAGCTCGATATTGCGAAGAAACGCATTCCTCAAGATGGCCGCTTCTCTCTTAACCTTGGCGAGCGGGCCATTGATGTACGGGTCTCGACGCTGCCCTCGCGCCATGGCGAGCGTGTTGTGATGCGGATTTTGGAACAAGACCAATCGCGTCTTGGTCTTGCCGAATTGGGTATGGAATCCGATGTGCTGGCTGCTTTTGATAATGCGCTCAAGCGCCCAAATGGGATCATACTTGTCACAGGGCCAACGGGTTCTGGTAAGACAACCTCGCTTTACGCCGCGCTCTCAAAGCTCAATGATGGTTCTCGTAATATCCTGACCGTTGAGGACCCTATTGAATATGCGCTGGACGGGGTGGGGCAAACCCAAGTCAATGCGCAGGTCGGCATGACCTTTGCGGCGGGCTTGCGGGCTATATTACGCCAAGACCCAGATGTGGTGATGATCGGCGAAATTCGCGATCCAGAAACAGCCGAGATTGCGGTGCAGGCCTCGCTGACAGGCCATCTTGTGCTTTCAACGGTGCATACAAATTCCGCCGTGGCTGCCATTGCGCGTCTGCGCGATATGGGCGTGGAACCTTTTTTGCTCTCCTCGACCATTACCGCTTTGGCCGCGCAGCGACTTGTGCGCCAATTATGCCCAGAGTGTAAGGCGCCTTATAAGCCTTCAGCGCAAGAGCAGGCCGAGTTGGGCCTGAAAAAATCTAATGTGACTTTCTATAAGGCCCAAGGCTGCGCCAGCTGCCAAGATATTGGCTATACGGGCCGTCTCGGTATTTATGAGATAATTACGCTGGATGATAAGCTACGCTCTATGATCCATGACGGGGCCAGCGAGAGCGATATGGCTAGCTACGCCTTTGCTAAGCGAAAGAACCTGCTGGCCAGCGGCGCGGATAAAGTTTTAGCAGGGCTAACATCCGCCGAAGAAGTGCTGCGCGTTTGTAAGGCCAAAACGGCTGAGGATATCTAGGTGGAAGCCTTTGACTATGCCGCGCTGGATGGGGCAGGAAAACGCCAAAAGGGCACGGTTATGGCCAGCTCTGCGCGCGATGCGCGCGATATATTGCGCGCCCGAGCGCTCATGCCAGTCGAGCTGACACCAAGTAAAGCTAAAAAAGCCGGCAGCGATAGCGGCGTCGGCGGCGCGCGGGTTAAACATAAAGAGCTCACACAAGCCACGCGCCAACTCGCGATTTTGATTGATGCCGCCACGCCTATTGAGGCCGCGCTGAAAGTCACCGCCTTGCAATTTGAAAAATCGGCTATGAAAGGCACGCTTTTAGCGATACGCGCGCAAGTCATGGAAGGCCTGCGCTTTTCCGATGCGCTGCGCGGTCAGCCCAAAGTCTTTCCGCAGCTTTATACGGCGATGGTCGCGTCTGGCGAAACTTCAGGACGTTTGCCCGCTGTTCTAAATCGTCTGGCAGATGACCTTGAAGCGTCCCAGAAAATCCGCCGCAAAATTTTAGGGGCTACGATTTACCCGATTGTGCTCAGCGTTGTGGCTTTGCTGGTTGTGAGTATTTTACTGGTGCTCGTTGTGCCCAAAGTTGTCGATCAATTTGACAGTTTTGGCCAAGAGCTTCCTGCGCTAACCCGCGCAACAATCTGGATGTCGGAATGGATGCAAAGCTATGGGCTTTATGCCTTAGGCTTTATTGGGTTGGCGATTTACGGCTTTCGTTCTTTGCTTAAGTCTGAAGGGCTGCGTTACCGCTGGGACGGGTTTAAGCTGAAATGGCCGATATTGGGCAAGGTCACGCGTAATCTAAACGCCGCGCGATTTGCGCGGACTATGGCGGGGCTCATTGATAGCGGTACGCCTGCGTTGACCGCGATGGAAACTGCGCGTCATACGCTTAAAAATACGGTTATGCGCAGTGCTGTAACAGAGGCCTGCGCAAAAATACGCGAGGGCGCAGCAGTCAGCACGGCCTTGCGTAAGACGGATGTGTTTCCGCCACTGGTTACGCAAATGGTTGCGGGCGGTGAAGCAAGCGGGGATATGGGAAAAATGTTTGCCAAGTCCGCGGATTATCTGGAAGATGAGTTTGATGCGTCGACAACGGTGTTTTTGTCTTTGCTTGAGCCAATGATTATTATTTTTCTGGCCGCTATTGTGCTTTTGATTATTGCAGCCATCTTCCTGCCTATTCTACAATTAAATACATTAGCTTTTTAGGATGAACCCATGACGAAATTAGAAGACTTTCTGAAAAAGAAAGCCAAAAAAGAAGAGGGCTTTACCCTCGTCGAAGTGATGGTGACGCTTGTGATTATTGGTTTGCTAACGACATTTGTCGTTATCAATGTTTTGCCTGCGCAAGACCGCGCCTTAACCTCTAAAGCTAAGGGCGATATCCGGATCTTAGAAAATGCGCTGGAACTTTACCGTCTTGATGTCTTTGATTACCCAGAGCAAGAAGCAGGGTTGGAAGCCCTCGTCTTTGCACCAAGCGGTGTTGATGCGGCCCGTTATCAGTCGGGCGGCTATATTAAATCGCTCCCCACAGACCCATGGGGTAATCCTTACATTTATAATTACCCGGGCGAGTTAGGTGTTTATGATATTATCTCTTACGGTTCTGACGGCGAGCCGGGCGGAGAAGGCCAAGCGGCTGATATTTCAAACGCAGATCAGTAATCATGCTGCGCCGTAGTTCATATCTGCGGCCATCCCCCTGCCGAGAGGCAGGGTTTACGCTGATAGAAATATTATCAGTCCTTGTGATTATCGGGGTTATGTCCGCCGTGGTCGTGCTGGCTATTCCAGCTCCAAAATCTGCGTTGGAAACACAATCAGCCAAATTAACAAGCCAGCTTAATGCCCTCGCGCAAGACGGCATTATTGCAGGCCAGGCCGTAGGTTTTGGGGTGAGCGATGTGGGATATACACTTTATCAATATGAGCGCGAGGATTGGGTGATTGTGCATGATGGCGAATGGCAAGAGAGCTACCGCCTGCGCCTCAAGCGGGATGAAAAAACTCTTGAAGTGCCTGAGGAGACTGCGCCTGTTTTTATCTTTTCGCCAATTGGAGTTTCGCCAAGATTTTCGCTGTCGCTAAGCAATGGGGATGAGGATTACATCATCGAGACAGGCCATCATGGCGGTATTTTCTGGCGCAAGGCCTCGTAATGGGTGAACGCGGTTTTACATTAGTTGAAGTCCTCGCCGCATTGCTGGTCTTTAGTATTGCGATTTTGGGACTTACCCGTAGCGGCACGGAGTCTGTTCGCGCGGTCACTATTCTGGAGCATAAAAGCTATGCGGGGATTGTGGCTGACAACCAGCTTATACGCGCGCGGCTCAAGCCGCTAAAGACGGGCGTTGAGACGGGTGAGGACAAAGCTGCGGGCCGTGATTATGATTGGCGCCTTGAGACGCGCGAGACGAATAGTGCAGGTTTTTACCGCATGGTTTTGACGGTGCGCGAAAAAGACAAAGAGCAAATCATCATAACGCGTACCGCCTTTCGCGGAGCGGGATCATGAGCTTTTGCGCGGCTACTCCCAAGGCCCGTGAGGCGGGCTTTACCCTGATTGAAGTTTTAATCTCGCTCTTTATTTTTGCGATTATTTCTGCAGGGACAATGACTGCGCTCACTCAGAGCTTGCGCGGCAAGGCGCGGCTGGGCGAGGCGGTCGCCGAGCTTAATGCGCTTAATAGTGCGCGGGCGATTATCCAAAGCGATATGGGCGCGCTTGTTCTGCGCCCGATGCGCGATGAACTGGGCGGCACGCTGCCTTATATGCTGACGACGGATGGCGAGCCGCTCCTGACATTCATGCGAGCGGGCGTTGAAAATCCCGGCGGGCTAGAGCGGCGCGGGGATTTGGCCCGTATTGAATATCGCTTTGAGGACGGAAAACTCATTCGCCGCAGTTTTGAGCATGTTTATCCCGCGCCCAATACGAAAAGCTTTGACCGTGTGCTGATGGAGGATTTACAAGCAGCAGAAATTCAAGGCCTCACCTATAGCCTTGGAAATTATGCGACCTCTGACTTTTTGCGTATTGAGACCGGCGGCGAGGACACTCTGAACGGCGTAGCACTATTACTAACGCTTACAGACGGGCAGGGCGAGGCGAGCGAGCATATTTTCGAGATGGGCTTATGAGCTTTCAGTCTTCACACAATGAAAAAGGGACGGTGCTACTTACGACATTACTGATAATGGCGGTCATGGCGGCGGTTGCCGTTGAGATTATAGATGATATTCGCTTTGCCGTAAAACGGACTATCAATGTGAGCGACTATGCGCAAGTCGATTGGTATGTCAAAGGCGGTGAGGATTTCACGCGCAGCTATATTCAAGATACATTGCAGGGGCTTTCTGACACGCAAATGAACAGTGCGCTTGCTACGCCGCAAGACTATGCTTTCCCGTTCGAGGGCGGAGCGATGTCTATCAATGTGCGCGATGGGGGGCATTGTTTTTCAATGGGCGGGTTAGTGACCGAAGAGGGCACAGCCAATGCGGTCGGCGTGCGCCAATTTCGTCAATTGCTTATTGCTATTGGTGCGGGTGAAGCGGACGCGCAGCGCCTCTCGGATGTTGTGGTAGACTGGGTGGATAGCGACACGCAAAGGCTTGCCAATGGGGCGGAAGATGGCACATATTTAGGGGCAAGCCCTGCCCATAGAACGGCCAATGCTGTGCTCAGCTCTGTTATGGAGCTTAGAAACCTCAGCGGCGTTGATGAAGATTTATATCAAAGCCTGCGCCCCTATCTTTGCGCGCGCGCGGGCGGGCGCCAGACGCAATTTAATATTGAGACGGCGGGCTCAACAGATGCGCCGCTTTTGGCCGCGATACTCGGCGGCGCGGAATTTATAGATCTTGCGAGCCGCATACTCGCGGAACGCCCCTCTAGCGGTTATCAAAATATCGAGGCAATTTTGGCGGCTCTGTCCGATGCAGGGTTTGAGGGCCGTGAATTTGCGCAAGATCAAATTAGCTTTACGCCGCAATATTTATGGGTGGAGCTACAAGTTCAGTTTAAAAATGCGGGCCGCCAAGCCGCTTATGAGTTTGAGCTACTAGACAATGCGGGGCCAAATCTGACATATCGAGGATGGGGCGTGGAAAGTTTTCGGCCTCAACTAACGGAAGAAGAGCCACAATGAGCCATCGCTTAATCATATTATTGCCAGCCTATGAGGGCGGGGCCGGGCTTTGGGGTGAGTTTGAGGACGATCAGCTCAAAGCACATGGACGTAGCGCCCCGCCATCTGGTGGCGCGGGCGAGGTCATCGCCATATTGCCTGGACAAATGGTGCGCTGTTATCCTCATGAGCTGCCAAATAGTTCCAAACGCGATAGGCTCCGCGCTGCGGGGTTTTCCATTGAAGAAAAAATCGCAGTTCCTCTTGATCAGACTCATATCGTTCTCGATGACGCGCGTATCGGCGTTGTCAGCTCTACGGATTTGCAGAGCGCCCTTGACCAGCTCACGGGGGCAGGACTTGTTGCCAGCCGCGCTTATAGCGATTTTGATGTTTTATCAGATATTGAAGGCGAACTATCTTTGCTGGGGCGGGTTATTACACCGGGGCTCTTAGGCCATACAGTGGATGCCGATTGGGCCGAGCAGAGCGGGGCGCGGCTTTTAACCGATGAGCAGGTTTTAAGAGCTATTGCTAACTCGGTTGAGCAAGGCGTGCCGCTTAATTTTCTGCAAAATGAATTTAGTGCCAAGCAAAGTTTCTCTTTAAATTGGCAACGTTTTATGCCAGTGGGCGCTTTAGCGGCGTGCCTCTTAGTGGCGAGCTTGGTTTTTCAAGCCGTGCAAACCCGTGCGCTAAACATTCAAAGTGCAGATCTAAAACGGCAGAGCGCGAAAATTTATAGTCAAGCGAGCGGGAAGGCTGCGCCGTCAAATCCTGCCCTTGCTGCCACGCGCGCGCTAAAGGCAGGAGGTGGTGATCGCCTCGTCTTTTTAAAGCTCTCAGATATTCTCTTTCGGGGGGTTGAAAATGTTGCGGGTGTTTCTGTCGATCAGCTGCGTTATCAAGAGAGTAATAAGGCGCTACAATTGCGGCTCATCTATCCAAGTTTTGAAAGCGCGGCGCAATTTGAGGACGCCATTAAATCTGCGGGTGGTCACCTGGTCACGGGCGGGGTGCGCGATCAATCTGGCGAATTTGTTGGCGATGCCACCTTGTCAGGAGTGAATTAATGTTAGCGCTTTTAAAATGGGACGAACGCGAGCCCTATGAAAAAATCATTATGGCGGCCCTAGGGGCAGCTATCCTTTTGGCCTTTTTATGGTTGGTGCTTATTAATCCTATCTTGTCCGCCAAGCAGGAGGCGCAAAGCCAAGCAAACCGTGCTTTGCGGGATTACCAGATTGTCAATCAAGCCGCGCCGCTTTTGGGCCAAGCTAAAACCACGAGCGCTGGCAATTTCACCCAAGCCACATTGATAGATATGGCTCGTAAAAATTCGGTCAAGCTCTCGCGCGTTCAGCCCGATAAAGAGACTGTGCTGGTATGGATGGATGATATTGAGGCGCTAAAGCTATATGGTTTTCTCAATACCCTCGTCATTGAGGGCGGGGCTGACATTCTACGCGCGACGATTTCAACGGGTGATGATGGATTGCTCAGCGCGCAATTTACGCTGAAGTAAGCGCTATTTATGCGCTGCTTCATGCGCGAGTAACCAGTTCTTTTTATCCACCCCGCCCGCATAGCCGCCCAAGCTCCCATCTTTGGCAATGACGCGGTGACAGGGTATAATTAAGGCTAATATATTGCGGGCGTTGGCGCTGGCTGCCGCGCGCACGGCTTTTTCATTCCCAACTTTTATGGCCAAATCTGAATAAGCACAGCTTTGGCCATGGGGGATATCGCGCAAAGCGGCCCATACTCGTTTTTGGAAAGGTGTGCCTGTGAGAGCCATCGGCGTTTTAAAAGTTTTCAGACTACCTTTAAAATAGGCGGAAAGCTCGGCTTTTATCTGCTCCGTTATAGCGGTGCAGCCGGGCGTAATCGCCCGTTTATAGTTTTTACGTAGTCTTTCAAATCCCGCATCTATGGCTTTTCGGCTTGTAAACTCAAGCATGTAAAGGTGCTTGGCATCGGCGACACAAAGCATAAGGCCGAGGGGTGTAGGCATCCAGTCAATGTATAAAGGCTTAGTGTTTAACTCACGATCTGGTTTTTCAATTGCGAGGGCAAATCTATCAGAAAAGACTTCGCTAAAAGCAGATGGGCTTTCATAGCCTTGGTTATAGACGCCGCGTTCCATATGGCCTCATAACATATATTCCAAAAGAAATCAGCCATTGTTATTTAACGCTTGAGTGCTTAAACGGAGCCAGAAAAGGACACATGATTATGGCGGTAACATTACATAAGGGCGATATTCCTGCGGGACTAGATTTTGGCAATGCCGTAGCTATTGATACGGAAACACAAGGCTTGTCTCTTATCAGAGATAAGCTCTGCCTTGTGCAACTCTCTTCTGGCGATGGGAATGCCCATATTGTTCAGATGGACCGCGAGAGTTATGACTGCCCGAATCTGAAGGCGCTTTTATCTGATGACGGTGTTGAGAAAATTTTTCATTTTGCCCGCTTTGATGTGGCCATTCTCTCGCGCGACCTCGGCGTTGTCATGACCCCTGTTTTCTGCACCAAAATTGCGTCTGGCCTTGTGCGTACCTATACGGATCGCCACGGCCTGAAAGACCTCTGCAAAGAGCTGCTCAGCGTTGATTTGTCCAAACAACAGCAAAGTTCTGATTGGGCCTCTGATGAGCTCACTAAGGCACAGCTAGATTATGCCGCGTCTGATGTACTTTACCTTCATCAGCTGCGAAATATCCTGACGGCGCGACTTATTCGTGAAGATAGGCTCGACATAGCGCGCAACTGTTTTGACTTCCTACAAACGCGCTGCGCGCTTGACTTATTGGGATGGGAAGGTGTTGATATCTTTTCTCATAAGATGCGCCGTCCTGATTAAGATATTGGTCATGGGAGACTTTAAAGTAGCGAGCTTAACTATTAGTCATATGCTGAAATTGCCTATCGTCATTCAGCCAGCTGTGTCTTATAGTTAAGTCATGAGTTCTGCTGATACATCCAGCCATAAAGTTTCTGAGACTTTGGGCTTATGGGAGCCAAAACGCACCTTGACGCTTGAGGCTGCGCGTAAGCACTCTCGCAGAATTAAAGTGCTGCGCTTTGGGCTATTCTGCGTTGCGGGGGCAATACTGGCTTTTCTGGCCTATGAATTTGCCACGCAGAAAACGCGTATCCTTATCAAGGATGATCCGACGGAATCTGTTCGCATGATCGCCCCGCGTTATAGCGGACGCACCGATGATGGCTTGCCATATTATCTCACGGCAAAGACAGCGACGCGCACGCTTGCTAACCGCAACGAGGTCGGACTGGATGTTCCCTTACTGGAATTTACTCGTGAGGAAGGGGCTGTCCCATCTTATGTCAAAGCGCAAACGGGGACCTATGATGACATGGATAAAATCCTTGACCTTGAGAGCTCTGTCGACCTCAAAACAGATGATGGCTATAGCTGCGAAACCGTATCTGGACGTATTTTTGCAAAAGAAAAACGTATTGAAGGCAATGACCATATTGCCTGCACGGGTAATTTCGGCCAGGCTAATGGCAATAGCTATGAAATTACAGATAACTATACAACCTTTGTTTTTAAAGACGGTATGGATGCGATTATAGAGCAAGATATCAACGGCTCTGGTAACCTCGCCGCCTCTATTGGCAGCCCCCGTGTTTTTGGAGGGAGCGGCCCTATTGCGGTGAAAGCGCAATCAGCGACCTATCAAGGCGGGCTCACGGTTTTGGTTGATAATGTTGACGTTACCCAAAACACGGCACGCCTACGGGCGGATAAAATGGAAATTTACCGTGCGGCTATCAATGATAAAAGCGCGGGAAGCTTAAAGCTTGGCGAAGTGGAGCGGATAGTAGCTTTTGGTAATTTCCACTACACCACGCCAGAAACTACAGTTAAAGGTGATAAAGGGGTTTACGAACGCGCCCAAGACACTATCACAATCACAGGCGAAGTTCGGGTCGTGCAAAAGTCAGGCAATAAGGCGGTTACGGACCGTCTTGTCTATAATGTCAGAACTGAGGCTATACGCTTTGCCGGCGATTGCGAGGGCGGGGAATGCACTGCGCGCCCCACAGTTCGCATCGGGAATGGGAATTAGGAATAGATATATGACTATTTTTGCCAAATCACTCATGATAGCCAGTCTCATGGCGCTTGCTCTGCCATTGACGGCTCAGGCGCAATTTGCCTCTAATTCTTCAAGCCCTATTGATGCCACGGCGGATGATATCGCGAATAAGGCGGGGGTGACTGTTTTATCGGGTCAAGTTGATGTGCGTCAGGGGCAAACACGTATTCTTGCCGATACGATGAAAATTTATGGCGGGGGGGCAGGCGCAACCTCTGTCAATGGCAGTATTAGCCGGATTGAAGCTGAGGGTAATTTTTATTACATAACCCCAGAGCAAGAACTTCGGGGCAATCAAGGCATATACACAAAAGCGACAGAAACCTTTAAGGTAACGGGTGATGTAATTTTACTTCAAGGCGATAATATTGTGAGTGGAGATAGCTTGCTATATAATCTGGCAACCCAAGAAGCCAGTGTTCAGGGCACCTGTAAGGGTCGGCGTTGCGGAAACCAAGGACGCGTTAAAATACTTCTTAATAATGCTGGAGCAGTTGGCCCGACTTAGCGGCTGATGATAAGAGAAAAATATGGCTGAGGCTGACCAGGTAATAAAACCAACTAAAACCGTCACGCGCGGAGATCAGAAAATTGTGCTTCCCCCGCAAGGGCTGGCGGCCAATAATATTGGTAAGGCTTATCGCGGCCGCGTAGTTGTTAAAGATATTACACTAACGGTTCGCCGCGGCGAAGTTGTCGCGCTAATGGGCCCTAATGGCGCGGGCAAGACAACAAGCTTTTATATGATTATGGGGCTAATTGAGGCCGACCGCGGCGTAATCTCGCTCGATGGTCAAGACATTACCAATTTGCCCATGTATCAGCGTGCCCGCCTTGGGGTGGGTTACTTACCGCAAGAACAATCTATTTTCCGCGGGCTAACCGTTGAAGAAAATATTCGCGCTGTGGTGCAATTAACTGAAAAAGACAGGTCAAAATGGGATGATAATGTTGATGCCTTGCTCGACGAGCTAAATATTGGCCACATTAAAAAGAGCCCTGCTATGGCGCTCTCAGGCGGGGAGCGCCGCCGCGTAGAAATAGCGCGTGCGCTCGCCTCGCGCCCGAGCTTTATTTTGCTAGATGAGCCTTTTACTGGGATTGACCCCATAGCGATTGCGGATATTTCCGAACTTGTGCTTTATCTTAAACAACGCGGCATTGGTATTTTGATTACAGATCACCGCGTGCGCGAAACGCTCGACATTGTCGATCGCGCCTCAATCCTGTTCCAAGGCGAGGCCTTGTTCGAGGGCACGCCCGATGAAATCCGTGCCAATAAAGATGTGCGTAAAGTTTATTTGGGCGATAAATATAGCTAAGCGCTTTTTCGCCTCACTTCGTTATCAGCCATAAAAAAAACCGCCATTAAAGGCGGGTTTTCTAATTTATGTATCGATTTCTATTTTTTTAACAGATCACGAATTTCAGCAAGAAGGACTTCATTAGCCGGCGGAGCTGCAGGTGCTTCTGCTTCAGCTTTTTTAGCCTTGTTCATGCCTTTAATGAGCATAAAGAGAACCCATGCAAGGATCGCAAAGGCGATAAAGGCGTTGATGAATGAGCCATAGCTGATGGCTGCCGCGCCTTCTTCAGAGCTTAGCGGTATTTTTAGATCGCCAAAGTCTGTGCCGCCTGAGAAATGGCCAACAACTGGCATAATAATGTCATCTATAAGCGATTTGATAACTGTACCAAATGCGCCGCCCATGATGATGCCAACAGCCATGTCTAGCATACTGCCACCCATGGCAAACTCTTTAAATTCGGAAATCATTCCCATGATCTTCCCCCATAATTAATTTATGACCAGAATCGGCCTTAGGTTTGTATTTTGCACTTAAAATTTCGGTGCGTCAATCTGGCAGTTATTTTATTTTTCAGTCGCTTAGCCGCGGGTTGCGTCTATGCGCGCGCGCAGATCTTTGCCTGTTCTGAAAAAAGGAACATGTTTTTGGGGTACAAAAACATTGCCGCCAGTCCGTGGGTTGCGGCCTGACCGGGATTTACGGTGGCGCACCGAGAAGGCCCCAAAGCCGCGAAGCTCAACGCGGGCGCCTTTTTCTAGGGTTTGGGTAATCGACTCAAATACGACGGCGACGACACGTTCAACGTCTTGACGTGTAAGGTGTTCGTTTTCAGCTTGTAGTTTGTCAATGAGTTCAGATTTTAACATATCTTCTTTAAGCAAATCGTGGGGCAGAGCGTCAACCGTGTTTTATAAAAATTAGGCGTAAAAAAACCCGCAGCCAAAGGCTGCGGGCTTGAAATTCAGAGAATTGTAAGCTGACTATTCGTCGCCTTTGAGCGCAGCGCCAAGGATGTCTCCAAGAGAAGCGCCTGAATCTGTTGACCCATACTGCTCAACAGCCTCTTTCTCTTCAGCGATTTCAAGCGCTTTGATAGAGAGTGAGTATTGGCCTTTAGCAACACGCGTAATCATTGCGTCAACTTTATTGCCAACAGCAAAGCGCTCTGGACGCTGCTCTGAGCGCTCGCGCGAGAGATCGCCCTTGCGGATGAAGGCTTTGACTTCGTCTTCCTCACCAAAGGTGACGTCAAGGCCAGCCGGCTGGACATTTGTGATTGTACACGTGACTGTCTTGCCGCGAGAGAATCCTGCGCCTGACCCAGTTGATGGACCGCTGTCTCGCGTAAGCTGCTTAATACCAAGTGAGATGCGCTCTTTCTCGATATCAACTTCAAGGATTTTGGCTTCAACAGTGTCACCTTTTTTGTAATCCTGTAGAGCTTCTTCCCCAGACTTGTCCCAAGACAGATCTGAGAGGTGAGCCATGCCGTCAATATCGCCATCAAGACCGATAAAGAGGCCGAACTCTGTGACAGAGCGAACTTCGCCTGAGATTGTTGAGCCAACAGGGAAACGCTCTGTGAAGCTATCCCATGGGTTGCTCTGGCACTGTTTGATACCCAGTGAGATGCGGCGCTTTTCTTCGTCGACTTCAAGAACTTCAACTTCGATAGACTGTGATGTTGAAACAATTTTGCCTGGGTGGATGTTTTTCTTCGTCCAAGACATTTCAGAAACGTGGACAAGACCTTCAACGCCTTCTTCAAGCTCAATAAATGCTCCATAATCAGCGATGTTCGTAACCGTCCCTGTGTGGCGTGTGCCGATTGTGTATTTCGCAGCGGCTGCGGCCCATGGATCTTCTTGGAGCTGCTTCATGCCAAGGCTGATACGCTGTGTTTCAGGGTTGATGCGGATAATCTTAACCTGAACTGTATCGCCCACAGCCAAAACTTGGCTTGGGTGAGACACGCGGCGCCAGCTCATGTCAGTGACATGTAGAAGACCATCAATACCGCCTAAGTCAACGAACGCACCGTAATCAGTGATGTTCTTAACGATACCTTCGCGGCTTTCGCCTTCAGCCAACTGACCGACAAGCTCAGCACGCTGTTCTGCGCGGCTTTCTTCAAGGATAGCGCGGCGTGAGACAACGATGTTGCCGCGGGCGCGGTCCATTTTCAAAATCATGAAAGGCTGCTCTTGGTTCATAAGCGGGCCAATGTCGCGAACAGGACGGATGTCGACTTGTGAACCTGGCAAGAAAGCGTTGATGCCGCCAAGGTCAACTGTGAAGCCGCCTTTAACACGTCCAACAATTGCGCCTGGTACAGGCTCTTCTTTGTCGTGGAAGCCAGCCATTTTGATCCAGCTTTCTTCTCGGCGGGCTTTGTCGCGCGAGAGAACAGCGTCGCCAAGGGCGTTTTCAATGCGTTCGAGGTAAATATCAACGTCGTCGCCAACAGCCACTTGTGTGTCAGCGCCGGGGACGTAAAATTCGCGCATTGGGATGCGGCCTTCAGTTTTCAGGCCAATATCAACAACAACGATATCTTTTTCTATGGCTGTAACGCGTCCTTTGACAACGGAGCCTTCTTGCATTGAATTGGTCTCAAACGAGGCCTCTAGCATAGAGGCGAAATCTGATGTTGATGGATTGAGGGTATCTTGAGCTGCGCTCATGGTGGTTTCCTTTATATATCAGTTCGGGCCGACAGGTTGTGTCCTGCGGTCTGGCCCCGCCAATCGGGGCCTATAAAGCGTTCAACGCGTTCTGAGGAAAGCCAGAACAGCATGAACGCGCGGCCTTTAGACCATAAGCACGCAACTAGCAAGCTATCTTATGTTAATGAGGGCTTATCAGCTTTAGCTTTCGGGCATGCATAAGCCTGACATCAAATAAACAGCGCTATAGGGCTTTTGTAGCGTCGATAATTTTCACCGCACGTGCAACAACTTCTTCAATACTAAGTGCCGTCGTATCAATAAGGTGAGCGTCAGCCGCGGGTTTTAGCGGCGCTTCTTTGCGGGTTTTATCACGCGTGTCGCGTTCTAAAAGCTGAGCGAGAACGGTCTCGTAGCTTATATCCTCCCCATAGCCTTTAAGCTCTTCAAAGCGTCTTTGCGCGCGCACATCTGCCTTGGCGTCAATATAGAGTTTCACATCAGCATCGGGGCAAATGACGGTGCCAATATCGCGGCCATCTAAAATAGCCCCGCCTTTGGCAAAATCGCGCTGAAAGCTAAGCAAGGCGCTGCGCACCTCTTTATGGACGGCAAGCTTAGAGGCCGCCACAGCCACGTCCCCGCTTTTAAGGACTGGGTCTGATAGCTTTGAGGCATCAAGGTTTTGGGCCGCCAGCGCTGCCGCTGCGCTGTCATGGGGATCTTTCCCCGCATTCAGCATGGCATAACCCACAGCGCGGTATAATTTGCCCGTATCTAAATAAGGAAGGCCGTAATGGGCTGACAGCCGCTTGCCTAAGGTTCCTTTGCCGCTGGCAAAGGTGCCATCTATGGCGATAATGCTCACGCGTTAAGGCCGTTAATGGGCGCTCCCAGAGAGGCCATGACATCAAAGAATGTCGGAAAGCTGGTCGCAATCATCGCGCTATTATCAATGCTGATGGGCGCATCTGCATTGAGGCCGAGTATAAGGGCGCTCATCGCGATGCGGTGATCATGGTGGGTCACAACCATGCCGCCGCCCGCCACGGGGCCGCCGGTTACAGAAAAGCCGTCTTCAAATTCAGTTGTGCGCACGCCGTTATTTTCAAGCAAGGCGACGGTGGCGCTTATGCGGTCACTTTCTTTGACGCGCATCTCTGCAATGCCGCGCATTGTTGTTGTTCCAGCGGCATGGGCCGCGGCGATGGCTAGGATGGGATATTCGTCAATCATAGAGGGTGCGCGCTCTGGCGGAACGGTCACGCCGTGAAGCTTTGAGTGTTTCACATGAATATCGGCAATGATTTCGCCGCCAGAGGTGCGGAAATTATCTGTGCGAAGATAGGCGCCCATTTCTGTTAGGGTTTCAAACAAGCCTGTGCGCGTGGGGTTCATCATCACATTTTCTATTATAATGTCCGATCCGGGCACTGTTAAGGCGGCGATAATCGCAAAGGCCGCTGATGAAGGATCGCCGGGCACGTCAACATTTGTGGCTTTTAGGGTGATAGGGCCTGTCAGGCTCACTTTTTGGCCCGCGCCAGCCTTTTTCACTTTCACATCCACGCCAAAGGCTTTGAGCATATTTTCTGTATGGTCGCGAGAGAGTGTGGGCTCGGTCACCGTTGTTGTTCCTGCTGTACTGACGCCTGCGAGCAATATGGCCGATTTTACCTGTGCACTGGCATGAGGCGGAGTGTAGTCAAGCGGCGTAAGCTTGCCATTAGAGCTTAGGGTGACGGGAAGGCGGCCGCCTGGCTCTGAGGTGTAACTGATGCCCATCTCGGAAAGCGGATCTAGTACCCGTCCCATTGGGCGCACGGAGAGGGACGCATCCCCAATAAAGCGCGCCGTTAAGGCATAGCCCGCCGCCGCGCCCATAATAAGGCGCACACCAGTGCCGGCATTACCGCAATCTACATCCCCCTTTGGCGTTTGTAGGCCGCTCTCGCCGCATCCTATAACGTGCCAGCGCGCGCCTTTTTTGGTGATGCTTGCGCCCAGCGCCCGCATCGCATCGGCCGTAGACATAATATCTGCGCCTTCAAGGAGGCCCGTTACAACTGTTTCTCCCTCCGCCATGGCGCCGAATATAAGCGCGCGGTGGGAAATGGACTTGTCCCCTGGAGCGATAATTGTGCCCTTGAGGGCGGGTGCGCGTTTTGAGCTGACAGCCATGAAAACTACTTTCAAATTATTTGCCTGTTGACACTCTGTCTCCAGTAGGTATGACGCGCTTTTAGCGCGCAAAGCGATGAGTGCAAGAGACAGTTCGCATCTCAAAGCGTTTTCTGGGCCCTTCTAAGGAATAAAGGATTGTCATGGCAAAGGTAGACATTGGTGAAAAAAGAGTTTGTCCCGAGTGTGGGGCTAAGTTTTATGACTTAACAAAAAACCCTGCCACATGTCCGATGTGTCAGCATAGTTTCGATCCATCAGAACTTGAGCCGCAACCTATCCTGCCATTGGCCCCGTTAGAGCCAGAGGCAAATGACGATGAAGGCGCGGCAGCCAAGCCAGTGGATAGCGAAGACGAAGAAGATATTGACGAAGATGATGCTGCGGCTAAAGAGCTGGAGCTCGATGGCGATGACAGCGCCTTTGTTGGCGGACCAGATGACGAAGAAAAGCCAGAATTTGATGGTTTCTCAACGGATGAAGATGAAGATGAAGATGCGGCTTTGGTGACTGAAGATGATGAAAACATCATGCCCCCGCCAGATGACGCAGATGATGATGATGACGACGTAGAAGAAGTCGAAATCTAAGCAATTTCATATTGACCAGAGCGCTGCGTAGTCCTACACAGCGCGCACCTTAATAAGGGGCCTTAGCTCAGCTGGTAGAGCGCTTCGCTGGCAGCGAAGAGGTCAGGGGTTCGACTCCCCTAGGCTCCACCAAAGGCTCGCGCGCCAAACCGTTGGATTTATCTCTTTTAAATTAGTGCCGTAGTTTCCGTAGCTTAGCGGGATGTGAGACTGAATGTGGTTTAGGGTAGACGGCATTATCAAGCAATTTGCCCGAAAATCACCCGTTCATCTCTCTGCGCGATAGTACTGACCCCTTCGTTAGAAATGTACTGTTGGGAAGTTGCTGAATGTTAGATCGGAAAGCTTATCCTCGCGCGTGACAGCGGGCGGGAATATTACCGTCAATGCAGGCGGAAGCGCTGAATTTATCGGTGGCACGCAGGTCAGCGCAGGCAATAATGTCTCCATTAGCGCCGCCATAGATGTCGTGCTCGCCGCGGCTGAAACCAGCACGCTCTCCGATAGTAGCGGCTGGGGTGCTAATTTCGGCGTGAGTACACAAGGCTTCACCGTGGGCGGGTCTGTCAATAGTGCGGGCAGCAACGGCACCAGCTATACGCCAGCCTTCATCACGGCGGGCGGACGCCTAGATATTGATGCAGGGCGCGACCTTATCTTGGAAGGCAGCTTCGTAGACGAGGCTTCGGCCGAGTTAAATGTGGGCCGCGACCTGATTGTCGAGAGCTTGCAGGACACATTTGAGAGCGAGAGCAATAGCTTTGGCTTCTCTGCCACCATTACTCCTGGGGTCGGCATAACGGGCGGCTCTGCGAGTTTCTCTGATGCCAATTCAGACAGCCAGCGCACAAATGCGCTCGCCACTATTACAACGGACGGCGAAATTATCATTAATGTGGGCGAGCAAACCGCGCTGATCGGCGCAGGCATTGGCTCGCGCAATGATGAGCTGTCCCTGACCACGCAAACCCTCATTACTGAGGATTTGATAGAGCGCGAGCGCTCCCATAGTGTCGGGCTCAATGCCAGCTTTAGCGGCGGCGGGGACACCGCGGCAAATCCTAATGATAGCGGCGGCTCTAACTTTGACGTTACAGGCGTAGGCGGCTCCTTTGCGCAAGCAAGGCTGGACGGCATCACGCGGGCCACGATCGGCCATGGCGATGTTACAGTCACCAGCCAGCTAGATTCCGAAACACAAGACCAGCTCGCCGCGCTTAACCGCGATCTAGAAGATATAACAGAAATCACCCGCGACACCTCTTTTGATACTGGGGATGTGTTTGTGGATACGGGTGCATTGGGCCGTGTTGGGGAGAACCGCACCGTTATTAATAACGCCCTCGAAGATTTGGGTATAACATTGCCGAGCTTTAATCCGTTTAGCTTGTTTCAAAATGAAG
>CALKIX010000016.1 GCA_937995665.1 uncultured Hellea sp.
ATTGCGTTTTATGGCCGTAATTTGCTGGATAATGAATATGATTCAACTGGCTTTGCGCTTGTGGCCTTTGGACTTCCACTTGCCCAGCGTGCACCAGGTGCCCCGCGCACATATGGCGTGAGAGTTAGAAAGTCCTTCTAAGTCTGACTTAAATTAAAAACGATAAAGGGCTGCGAGTTTTATCTCGCAGCCCTTTTTTATGCTCATGATTTAGGCGGCAGCCTAATCTTATTTGTCTTAACTCTCTCTGCGCGAGAGGAAGGCGAGCCTTTCAAAGAGATGCACATCTTGCTCATTTTTCAGTAGCGCGCCGTGGAGCGGCGGTATGAGCTTTTTGGGGTCTTTTTCCATCAGCGTCTCGGGATCGATATCTTCAATTAAGAGCAGTTTAAGCCAGTCGAGTAGCTCTGAGGTGCTCGGCTTTTTCTTGAGGCCTGGCATGGCGCGCACTTCGTAAAAACGCTTAAGTGCTGCGCCCAGCAGGCGAGATTTAATATCAGGGAAGTGGACATTGACGATGGCTTCCATCGTCTCAGTGTCTGGGAATTGAATATAGTGAAAGAAGCAGCGGCGCAAAAAGGCGTCGGGCAAATCTTTTTCATTATTGGATGTGATAATAATGATCGGGCGGTTCTTGGCCGTAATGGTCTGGCCCGTCTCGTAGACATGAAAGCTCATTTTATCGAGCTCATGGAGCAAATCATTGGGAAATTCGATATCGGCCTTGTCAATTTCATCAATCAGCAGAATAGGGCGCTGCTTGCTCTCAAAGGCTTCCCACATTTTTCCTTTTTTAATGTAGTTGGCAATGTCATGGACGCGGTCTTCGCCAAGCTGACTATCGCGCAGGCGCGCCACGGCGTCATATTCATAAAGGCCTTGCTGCGCCTTTGTGGTGGATTTTATGTTCCATTCCAAAAGCGGCGTGTCCAACCCTTTGGCAATTTCATGGGCCAGAACGGTTTTACCTGTGCCGGGCTCGCCTTTTATCAGAAGGGGGCGCTCTAGCGTAATCGCGGCATTGACTGCCATTTTTAGGTCCTGCGTTGCGACGTAATTACCAGTGCCTTCAAATTTCATATCTATTTCCTCTTCGATATCTTTTACCTGTGCAGCACAAGCTTTCAAGCGCCTATTTTAAGCAAAAATTATTTGTGAACATTTTTTGTTTGAAATTATATTGCTCAATGCCCGCGAGCGCGATATAGCGCGCTCTGAACACGGCCAATAAATGAGTCGCGGCGCATAAATTCTTAGTCAAAGTTACATCGCATGGGAGGGTCACATGGGAACTGCAAAAAAAACAAAAAAACCAACCAAGCTTCCTAAAGGCTATGTGCCCACGGAAGACGAAAAATTCATGAACGCCAAACAGCAAGAATATTTCCGCCAAAAGCTTTTAGCGTGGAAGGCCGAAATCTTTGAACAAAATAAAGATACGGTTGAATATTTAAGGCAGGAAAATGTCACTTACCCTGACCCCGCCGATACGGCGGCGGCTAATGCGGATCGCCAGCTAGAGCTGCGTACGCGGGACCGCCTGCGCAAACTCATCAACCAAATTGATAAGGCCCTCGCGCGTATTGAGGCTGGCACTTATGGCTATTGCCAAGAGACAGGCGACCCTATCCGTCTCAAGCGCCTAGATGTACGCCCAACGGCAAAGCTCTCGCTCGAAGCCCAAGAAATGCATGAGCGCGGCGAAAAGGTGCGCGCGGGTTAGTTAGTCTTTAGACGCCACCCATTCATCTACAAGCTCTTCTAGGACTGTTAGCGGCACTGAGCCATTAGCAAGGATAACATCGTGGAATTCCCGGATATCGAAACGCTCGCCTAGGGCGGCCTCCGCTTCTGCGCGCAGCGCTTGGATTTTAAGCATCCCAATTTTATAGGCGGTGGCTTGGCCGGGCCAGACGATATAGCGGTCAATTTCGGCGCGAATATCGCCTTCGGGATTGGCGATATTCTCAAGATAATATTGCACCGCTTGCTCGCGCGTCCATTTCTTGGTGTGAATCCCCGTATCGACCACAAGGCGCGCCGCGCGGAAAATCTCCATTGAGAGGCGGCCAAAGTCTTTATAGGGATCAGTGTAGAGCCCCAGCTCTTTGGGCAGCGCCTCGGCATAGAGCGCCCAGCCTTCGATATAAGCCGTATGCCCGCCCAGCGTTCTAAACTTCGGCAGGCCGCCCAGCTCCATGCCAATGGCGATTTGCATATGATGGCCCGGAATACCTTCGTGATAGGCGAGGGCCTGCATCAGATATGTGGGCTGCTCGGTGACATCGCGCAAGTTTATGTAATAGGTGCCAGGGCGCGACCCATCGATGGCGGGCTGCTCGTAAAAAGCACCAAAGGCTGTGTCCTCGCGAAAAGGCTCCACGCGTTTGACGACCATATCGGCTTTGGGTTTTGTGATGAAAAGGCTGTCTGATTTGGCTTTCATCTCATTGATTATGGCGGTGGCCTCGTTGATATAGCTCTGCCGCCCCGCATCACTATTGGGGAAGGTGAATTGCGGGTCTGTTCGCAGGAAAGCGAAGAACTCTTGCAGGGTGCCGCCAAACTCCACCTGCTTCATAATTTCGCGCATTTCATCTTGGATACGCGCGACTTCTTTAAGGCCCAATTCGTGTATCTCCTCGGCGCTCATATCTGTAGTGGTATAATGTCGAAGGCGGGCGGCGTAATACTCCGCGCCGCTCGGCAGTTTCCAAACCCCGTCATCCTCGCTAGCGAGGGCTTTGTGCGCCTCCAGCATAGCAAGCAAGTCAAGATAGGCGGGCTGAACATGGGAGAGCAGCGCGTCTTTAGCCTCTGCGATGAGGTCTGATTTTTCATCTGGCGTCATGTCGAGCGCGTTGATTTTGGCTTTCACATCTTTGAAGAGCGGACTATCCGCCTCATCTGTAAAAGGCGCGCCCGTAATGATAGTCCGCGTGGATTGGGAGACTTTGTCATAAACAAATTTCGGGAGTAAAACGCCCGCCTCGGCCTGGGCCTGCGCGCGGGCGACATATTGGCCCATATAGGTTTTGGCGGCCTTCAGGCGGGCAATGTAATCTTGCGCGTCTTTTTGGGTTTCCACGCCGTGAAAATTAATCATGAAAGAGGGCCAGCTCGTCTGCGGCCCGCTCATATGCTGAAACACATAGGCGCGCGATTGCAGCGCGTGGGTCGCGATCGCATCCTCGGCTGCATATTCATAAAGGCGATAAGACAAAGCGGTTTGCGCGTCCAGGCGGTCTATGTCAAAACGTGTTCGCATTTGGGAAAGCCATGCTTTTTGCAGTGCCGCGCTTTCATCGAGCGCAAGCTGGGAGACATCATCAAGCCTGTCCTGTGCATTTTTCTGCCCAAGATAGGTTTGGCTTATGGGGGAGCGGGCGAGCTCATCATCAAAGCGCTCTTGAAACCAGTTGTTTAAATCACGGCTATGGTCAGTAATGATCTCTTCTTTGCTGGGTAGATCAGAGCTGCCCGAATTACATCCAGCTGCTAAGAGCGTCGTTCCCAAGACAGCCGTTAGAAAAAGTGATGTAAGGCGCATAAAGTCTTCCCAAGTTTAACCCATGTTAGCGCGAGAAAGCTAAAGACCAAGCCTGAATTTCCAATAAAATATGGACTGTCGTAGGTTGCGCCTAGATAAAAGAATTACATTATGGGCTGGGGCTTTCTATGGTGTCATATGGGAAGAGTGATTCGTAGTGCCAATAATGATGGGGAGGCCTGAAATGACAGATCTTACTCATGAACCGGGCTCATCGCTTGGCTATAAATTACTCATTGGTCTTTTAAGCCTGGCGGTCATTGTTTCTGCCGTTTTTGCCGCGCTCCATGCCGGCGAACTTGGCTGGCCCGCTTTTGCCCTTTTAGCTGGCATAGCCGGCGTTTCGGCCATTTGCTTAATGTCTTTTCTTTCCAGCCGGAAAACAAATGTCGAGACTAATGATCGCCGCTTTGCAGATCGCGACACGCCTTATTCAGAAGCTTTTTTCAAAAGCCCGACTCCGAGCTTAATTACGCGCGATGGCAAGGCTGTCCATGCCAATAGGGCCTATCTTGACTTTATTAAATCATTTGGAACGTTGGGGGTGAGCGAAGCCCCGCCCACTATTGATCAGCTCTTTGTAAATGTGGACAATGAAACGGCCTCGGCTATTTTTCGTCTTAATCACATTGGCGAGAACACGGCTATGGCCGAAGAATATATTGATGTCATCGATAGTGAGAGCACACTGCACCGCTATCATATTCATGTCAGCAATCTTGGCGCCGAGCATATGTGGCAAATCAGCGATGTCACTAAGGAAAGTCATGGCGAGGAAAGCCTTTTAGTCGGCGCGCCAGTGGGGCTGTTCTCTGTGACGGCCAAAGGCGATATAATTGCGACCAATGCCGTGCTTGAGCGCTGGCTTGGCGGCGAGGGGGCTTTGCGCCCAGACCATATGCGCGAATTTATCGAAGATATCGATTCGCTACTGGGGAGCCCTGCCACACCGGGCCGCGTCGTGCGCGCGGATACGCGGCTTATCACGCGCAAAGGCGTTGTGACGCCAACAATTATGGTCGGGACATGGCATGAGCTTGATAATGGCGACCTTGTCGCCAGCGTTGCGCTTTACGGTCATTCAAGCCTCGGCGTTCAGTCATCTGCGATTGCCGTGCCTAAAGGCGCTGTGCCGATAGCCGCCAATGATAAGGCGACAGGTTTTGCAACAGCGCCCGTTGCGATTTTGCATCTGGACGGCGAAACGCTTGGGGATGCCATAGTCAAAAGCGCCAATCACGCCTTTGAGCGTATGAGCAATGGGCTAAGCTGGGAGGGCTTATCCTTTAGCAATGTCTTTGCCCCTCAAGACGAGATGGAGCGCTTTTTGGCCCTTGGTGTGCATGATTGTAATCCAGACAAGCCTTTTGAGGCCAACTTATCAGGACTGAACGGGACGCCCGTTTCTGTCTATATTAGTCCCGATCCCGATAAGGGGCAGACATTTTGGGCCTATATGGTGGATGTAAGCGCGCGTAAATCGCTTGAAGATCAGCTTGTGCAGTCCCAAAAAATGCAGGCCATTGGGCAGCTTGCTGCGGGCGTGGCGCATGACTTTAACAATCTTTTGACTGCTATTCGCCTGAATACGGATGAGCTGTTGCAGCGCCACCCCGTGGGCGACCCGTCTTATCCCGAGCTGCAAAACATCAATACAACGGGTATTCGCGCGGCTGCGCTCGTGAAAAAGCTGCTGGCCTTCTCGCGCAAGCAAACCCGCCGCACCGAAGTGCTTAGCGTTACCGATACGCTGTCTGAAATGATTGTCACGCTTAAGCAAACTTTAGGCGAGCGCGCCAAGCTCAATGTGGTGCATGGGCGCGGATTGCCGCCTATTCTAGCCGATAAGAGCCAGATTGATACCGTGCTGATGAACCTTTGTGTGAATGCGCGCGATGCTATGGAGGCCCAAGGCGGGGGCACCATTACCATTCATAGCTCCGAGATCGCCCGCGAAGATATTAAAGACCAATCTGTGCTCGTCGCGCTTAAAGATGCGCAGGGAGATAGCTTTGTGGTCATTGATGTCTCCGATACGGGCACGGGGATGACCGATGAGGTCAAAGCTAAAATTTTCGAGCCTTTCTTTACCACCAAAGAGCAAGGCAAAGGCACGGGGCTGGGCCTCGCCACAGTTTACGGCATTGTGCAGCAAACGGGCGGTCACCTCACGGTAGAGAGTGATTTGGGCATGGGCACTACGTTTCGGATATTCCTGCCCGTGGCCGATCCGTCAAAAATTGTCGAAGCCCCAATTGTCAAAGCTCCTGTTGAGGCCCGCAAGCCCGTCAATCTCTCAGGCCAAGGCACAATACTCTTTGTGGAAGATGAGGCCTCTGTGCGCTTGATTGCGGCGAAAACTTTGCGCAAACGCGGCTATAAAGTCATTGAGGCCGAGGACGGGGAAGAGGCCTATGAAATCCTCGAAGATGATGAGCATGATTTTGACCTTATGATATCGGATGTGGTTATGCCGGGCATGGACGGGCCGACATTGCTGAAAAAGGGGCGGCCACTTCTGGGTGATGCGAGAATCGTGTTCATTTCGGGCTATGCTAAAGAAGAGTTTTCAGACCTATTATCCGAAGAACCGGACGTAACATTCCTGCCAAAGCCCTTTACATTAGCGCAATTGGCAGAAAAGGTGAAAGAGCAGATTGGTGAAAGTGAATTATAAATCAATGACTTACGAAATTTTGTTCCATTTTCGTTCTTTTTTCTTGCGTAATGAGAACATTTGTGGAACAACACGTTCACGGCAGTCCATTCCCAGCCGCGACTTTGTAACAATGACCGAAGGGCTCCGGTCATTTATACTGGAGTTCAGATATGGCCAGAAAATCAACAACCCCTTTAACCGTCGTGGGTAAAGCTAGCGACAAAAATAAATCGGCCGCGCTAGAAGCCGCGCTCTCCCAGATTGATCGTGCCTTTGGCAAGGGCTCAGTGATGAAGCTGGGCCAGAAGAGCACGATGGATATTGAATCCGTTTCAACAGGCTCGCTTGGTCTTGATATTGCGCTGGGCATAGGCGGCCTTCCTAAGGGACGTATCATTGAAATTTACGGCCCTGAATCCTCAGGTAAGACAACGCTTTCCCTCCATGTTGTGGCCGAGATGCAAAAACAAGGCGGCGTTGCGGCCTTTATTGATGCTGAGCATGCGCTTGATCCTGTCTATGCAGGTAAGCTGGGCGTGGACGTCAATGAGCTTTTAATCGCGCAGCCTGATACGGGCGAGCAGGGGCTTGAGATTGCCGATACGCTTGTACGCTCTGGCGCGGTGGATATTCTTGTTATCGACTCTGTGGCTGCGCTAACCCCGCGCGCTGAACTTGAAGGTGATATGGGCGATAGTCTGCCGGGGCTTCAGGCTCGGTTGATGAGCCAAGCATTGCGCAAGCTCACAGGCTCGATTTCAAAGTCTGGCTGTATGGTTATCTTTATCAACCAAATCAGAATGAAAATTGGCGTGATGTATGGCTCGCCAGAGACAACAACAGGCGGGAATGCGCTTAAGTTTTATAGCTCTGTGCGTCTTGATATTCGCCGCATTGGCGCGATTAAATATCGCGACGAAGTCATTGGTAACCAGACCCGCGTGAAGATTGTTAAAAACAAAGTCGCCCCGCCATTCCGCCAAGTCGAGTTTGATATCATGTATGGTCAGGGCATCTCCAAAACGGGCGAGCTCATTGACCTTGGCATTAAGGCAGGCGCGGTTGAAAAATCTGGATCTTGGTTCTCTTACGGGGATGAGCGTATCGGGCAGGGGCGCGAAAATGTGCGCAAATTCTTGCTCGAGAACCCCGATATTGCCGACCGCTTAGAGCAGCAAATCCGTGTTAATGAAGGTCTTATAGAAGAAGAGCTTTTAATGCCCAAAGAAGAACAGGTCGAAGATGAAGGCAGTGCCCCGGAAGACAATGTCACCTCCTTAGGCGCTTAAGCTTTATATATAAGGCTTTTCGCCGCGAAAATCCCACGCTTAAAGGCATATATCCCTTAATTCCCCGTCTTTAAGTTAAAAGAGCGCT
>CALKIX010000017.1 GCA_937995665.1 uncultured Hellea sp.
AACAGCCCTTTGGCGACCGCTCAGGCGTGGTGATTGAACCTATGCTCACCGATCAATGGTTTGTGGATGCGGAAAAGCTGGCCGAACAAGCGGTCGCGAAAGTTGAAGACGGCTCCACCAAGTTTGTGCCCGAGAACTGGAAGAAAACCTATGACCACTGGATGAAAGATATTCAGCCATGGTGTATTTCGCGGCAGCTCTGGTGGGGACATCAAGTGCCTGCTTGGTATGGCCCGAGTTTAGAGCGCGATGAGCAAGGATTTCCTATCGGCACTAAGATTTTCGTTGGCTCCACGGAAGATGAAATCCTTGCTCAAGCTCAAGCCTTTTACGGCGATGACATAAAAATTAATTTTGAAGACTCTGACTTGATGATTCATAGAGCAGGTAGAAAATCTATTGGATTAACAAGAGACCAAGATGTCCTAGACACATGGTTCAGCTCTGGCCTCTGGCCGTTCTCTACGATGGGCTGGCCTGAGAATACAGATGAGCTTGCGCGTTTCTACCCGACATCTGTTCTCGTCACCGCTTTTGATATTATCTTTTTCTGGGTCGCGCGGATGATGATGCAGGGTTTGCATTTCATGGAGGAGGTCCCGTTCAAAGATGTTTATATTCACGCGCTCGTGCTCGATGAAGCGGGCAAGAAAATGTCTAAATCTATCGGCAATACGCTCGACCCGCTCGACTTAATTGATGGCGTGAGCATTGACGAACTTGTCGCCAAGCGCACGCGCGGGCTGAAAAATCCTGAAAAAGCGCCCAAGATTGAAAAGGCCACACGTAAGCAATATCCCGATGGGTTCGAAGCTTACGGCGCAGATGCGCTGCGCTTTACGCTGGCTTCGCAAGCGGGGCAGGGCCGCAATATTCGCCTGAGCGTGGAGCGCATTGCGGGCTATCGTAACTTCGGGACCAAGCTGTGGTCGGCCGCCAATTTCGGCCAGATGAATGACTGTAATACGGTGGAGGATTTTGACCCAGCCACCGCTACCATGACGGTCAATCAATGGATTATCTCAGAGCTGACAGCGGCCGCCGCCGAGGTTTCGCGCTGCATTGAAAGCTACCGCTTTAACGATGCCGCCGATGCCATTTATAAATTCACGTGGGATACTTTCTGTAATTATTATCTGGAAATGACCAAGCCGATTTTGTCGGGCGATAACCAAGCTGAGCTCACTGAGACCCGCGCGAGCTTTGCATGGGTGCGCGACCAAATCGTGCGCCTTCTGCATCCTTTCATGCCGTTCATCACAGAGGACATCTGGCTGAAAACATCAGACCGTCCAAAGGCTTTGATAGTGTCTGATTGGCCAGAGCTTTCAGATATGCTCATTAATGAAGCGGCCAGCAGTGAAATAAATTGGCTTATAGAGTTGATAACCAATATTCGCTCTGTGCGCGCGGAAATGAATATCCCGCCAAGTAAGAAAGCCCCGCTTTTAATGCTCGCCGATGAGCTAGATCCGCGCCTTGTCCGCTACGCCGAAGTGCTCTCGCCTATGGCCCGCGTGGACGGCGTGGAGACCGCCAGCGAAGCCCCCAAAGGCGCGCTGCAAACCGTGGTTGACGGCGTGACCTTTGCCATCCCGCTCGACGGGCTCATTGATACGGGCGCGGAAAAAGCGCGGCTGTCTAAAGAAATTGAAAAGGCTGAGGCCGAGATTGATAAAATCGACAAGAAGCTCTCCAATAAAGCCTTTACCGACAAAGCTCCTGAAAAAGTGGTGAACCTACAAAAGGATCGCCGCGCGGGATATGTCGCCGAGCTTGAAAAACTTAGCGAGGCGATTGCCGCTCTGGGCTAAGTTGCATTAAACCTATTTTATCCCCTGCCTGCTATGATGATGCCCTAATAGCAGGGGTAGGGGATGCTTGAACTTTGTATAGCGCTTTATTCTATGGGATTCGCCCCAGCGGAAGTCTTAAGACAATGAGCGGGTTTAGCGCGCAGGTGCAAGAGCTTCGTACCTTCATTCATGAGGCGCTGGGCTGGCATTATAGTGCCAGTACGAGGGCGCCAAATATTTTGCTCCCGCTTAGAGCCGCAGGGATGATTACCACAATGTCCGGTGCATTTGAATTTCGCGGCCGCGTAGATGGCCGTGCTTTTGGGGGGCAATCCTTTGAGCTCGCGGATGTGACAGCCGGCAAGATGCACCAAAGTTCATATAGACATAATAGCGAATATGCAGATACACGCCCCTATGATGCGACCTATAGCGAGCGCCGCGGATTTCAAGGCGTGGTCGTCAGCTTGCCTCACCATAGCCATTTTCAGGGCGTGACCATTATGCGCCGCGATATGGGGCGGCTGAACCCTAAACATGTTGAAGGCCTAAAGCGTGTTGGCTTTGCCAGTTCTGAATTTGAGAAAATATTCGAGGTTTATAGCGATGACCAAGTTGAAGCGCGCTACCTTATTACGCCGGATCTGATGGAGCGCTTAATTGCCTTTTCAAAGGATTATCTAGGGCGAAATCTGCAATGCGCCTTTATCCGCGATAAATTTCATATCACCGTCGATATTGATGATCGTTTTGACTTCTCGCGGGATTTTAACGCCGCGGATTACCAAGATGCAGCGACCGTGATTATCAATGAAATTGGCGCTATATTTTATCTACTTGAAAAGATGCAAACCCTGCAAGCCCGCATTGGCGCTAAGGGCGAAGCGGCGGTGGATGCGGAACGGGCGGCTTATTATAGCGAGCTTATTGACAATCTAGTCCCAGCCATAAGGCAATCAGCGGATAAATTTGAAAAGACACATGCGAACTTAAAAGAGATAAATCACAATCTGCCGCTTTTCTGCGAGAGCTTGCACGGGCTTCTCGTGCCACGTTTCTAGTGCTTATTTATTTAATACGGGTTCTAAATGTGACAGAGAATGTCGGGTCGAGATTGCCTGCGGCCATCGCGCCTTTGGGATTGAAGCCGATATAAGTCACCGGTTTGGTTGTTATCGGAGGCATTAATATCGGTGACGTCAAAAGTTAAATCATCAATAGGAAGCGGCGCTCCATCATGTAGAAACTCAGCTATGACTGTGTTTGTACTATCGCCAATATTACCGTTTCCACAGGAAGGATTCCAAGCAATGACGAACGATTCTTGCGCGCCAAAGACAAAGCGGTCATCTGGAAAACCATTTAGAGCAAAGCCATTTATGCGGGTAATGCCAATGCGAAGGTTGTGGCTATCCTATCGCCTCGGGCGCCTCAATGCTGGCCTCATTATCTACCTCGATGTCTGATGGCTAAATAGATGCAGGTGTGTCTGCAGGGGCTGGATTTGCTAGTGTCGTCTGCGCTGAAATAGAAAGCAGTATTGCTATGCAGAGCCATAGGGGAGCGGGCATGCTATGTCCCAGAATTTTTCGGTTATTTTGTTTCACACTATATCTCAATCACTCTTGAGTCTTAAGGGATTTAGCAAATCATAAAGGTTGCTATTTATCTAAAGCGGTAAAGAAGAGAGAGAAGCACTCTAAGATATATAAGTTATAGACACCCTTCAATTGATTGATGCAAAGCTAGAGATCAAAAGTTCCAATGACCGGTACATGGTCAGAAGGCTTCACCCCGTCGCGCACATTTTTATCAATGCGAATGGTGTCTAGCTTATCGGCGGCTTGGGCTGAGCATAAGAGATGGTCAATACGGATGCCCAGATTATTGGGCCACGCCCCGCGCTGATAATCCCAAAACGTATATTGCCCCGCGCGGCCATCAAGCTGCTCAAAAGCTTCGGTTAAGCCAAGATTAAGTAGCGCGCGAAAAGCGGCCTGGGTTTCAGGGCGGTACAGCGCATCACCCTGCCAGCCCACGGGGTCGTGGCAATCTTTGGCTTCGGGTATGACGTTATAATCACCCGCCAAAATTAGCGGCTCTTCATGTTTTAAAAGCATCGCCGCATGGGTCTTAAGGCGTGCCATCCATGCGAGCTTATAGTCATATTTCTCCGTCGAGCCACCAATTTGCGCAGGCGCGGGATTGCCATTGGGCAGATAAATTGATGCGACGCGAAAGGGGCCATTATCGCCCGCTATGACGGCTTCCAAATATCTGGCCTGCGCATCGCTCTCATCACCGGGCAGGCGAGCGGTCACTTCTTCAAAGGGACGCTTTGAGAGGATGGCCACGCCATTATAGCTCTTCTGGCCATGAGTTTCGACATTATAGCCCAAGGCTTCGATTTCCATGCGCGGGAAACCTTCATCCACGGTTTTAATTTCTTGCAGGCAAGCAACATCCGGCTTGGCTTCGGACAGCCATTTTGTCACCGCATGCATGCGGGCATTGATTGAGTTTACGTTCCAAGTCGCGATTTGCATAAGGCTTAGCTCCGATAGACTGGCCTCAGAGTCAAGCGGCCAAGCCTATTATTTCGTGCAAAAGCAGTAAGGCCTTAAGCGTCATAATTTAAAATCGGCGCAAGCCAGCGCTCGACATCCTCAACGCTCATATCTTTGCGGCGCGCGTAATCTTGCACTTGGTCTTTCTCGATTTTGCCGACACCAAAATAGACACTATCCGGGTGCGAGAAATAAATCCCAGAGACAGAGCTGGCAGGGTGCATCGCAAAGCTTTGCGTCAAGATAACCTCGGTTTCCTCAGTGGCATTGAGCAAGCGGAAGAGCGTTGTTTTCTCCGTATGGTCAGGCTGGGCAGGATAGCCCGGCGCGGGGCGAATGCCGGCATAGCGCTCCGCGATAAGGTCTTCCCCGCTCGCCGTCTCGTCGGGGGCATAGCCCCAAAATTCGCGGCGCACACGTGCGTGTAAATGCTCAGCGAAAGCTTCGGCGAGGCGGTCACAAAGGGCCTTGAATAAAATAGAATTATAATCATCGCCTGCGTCTTTAAACTGCGCTGAACGCTCTTCTTCGCCAAGACCTGCGGTCACGCAGAAGCCGCCTACATAATCGCCGCCGCCTTTGCTCTCGATAGGGGCGCAATAATCGGAAATACAGAAATTAGGCTTACTGCTATCGCCTTTGGAGATTTGCTGGCGTAGGCCATGGAAAGTGGCTTGCGATTCGCTGCGGCTCTCATCGGTAAATATCTTGATATCATCGCCGCTCTGCCCAGCGGGCCAGAAGCCGTAAACCGCATTGGCGCGCACCCATTTTTCAGAAATCATGCGATCGAGCATAGCGTTGGCATCTTTGAAGAGGTCCCGTGCCGCTTCACCGAACACATCGCTTTCAAGGATAGCGGGATAGCGCCCTTTAAGCTCCCATGTCGCAAAGAACGGCGTCCAGTCAATGAAATCGCGCAGCTCTTCTAGTGGGTAATCCGTGAGGGTCTTGGTGCCTAAAAATGTCGGCTTGGGCGGGGTGTAATGATCCCAGCTTCCATTAGGCGGCGTCCAAGGATTATCTTGGGCTTCCTTAAGGGTGAGGCGCGCTTTGGCGCGCTGACCTTTATTATGGGCCTTGCGGGCCTTTACATAAGAGGCGCGAATATCGGCGGCATATTTATCCTTATCATCGCCCAGCATGGCGCTGACAACGCCCACAGCGCGCGAGGCATCGGTGACATAGATGGTGGAACCATTTTTATAGCTGGGTTCGATCTTCACCGCCGTATGCGTTTTAGACGTCGTCGCCCCGCCAATCAGCAAAGGCATATCCATGCCTTGGCGCTGCATCTCTTTACCCACATAGACCATTTCATCTAGGCTAGGCGTGATGAGGCCAGATAGGCCAATCATATCTACATTATGCTCCTTGGCTTCGGCGAGGATTTTATCGGCGGGCACCATCACGCCCAAATCAACAACTTCATAGCCGTTACATTGCAGCACAACGCCGACAATGTTCTTGCCAATATCATGGACATCGCCTTTGACGGTCGCCATGAGGATTTTACCATTGGAGGTATCGGCCATGCCGCGCTCTTCTTTTTCCGCGTCCATGAAAGGCATGAGGTGCGCCACAGAGGCTTTCATCACCCGAGCAGATTTCACCACTTGCGGCAGAAACATTTTACCCGCGCCAAAAAGATCACCCACGACATTCATACCGTCCATAAGCGGGCCTTCAATCACGTGGAGCGGGCGCTCCGCGCTAAGGCGGGCTTCTTCGGTATCCTCGACAATATAGTCCGTAATGCCGCGCACCAAAGCGTGCTCAAGGCGCTTTTCAACTGAGAGCTTGCGCCACTCATCATTGACAATGGCGGCTTTGGTTTTTCCATCGCCGCGATATTTTTCGGCAATATCAAGTAAGCGGTCAGTCGCGTCTGGGCGGCGGTTCAGAATAACATCTTCCACGCGCTCGCGTAGCTCTTCGGGGATGTCATCATAAATTGTTAGCTGACCCGCATTAACAATCGCCATATCGAGGCCCGCCGGAATGGCGTGATAAAGAAAGACCGAATGCATGGCTTCGCGCACAGGCTCATTGCCGCGGAAAGAGAAGCTGACATTAGACAGCCCGCCCGAAATACGCGCATGGGGCAGGTTGGCTTTAATGCGCTCGCAGGCCTCGAAAAAGGCGACGGCGTAATCATTATGCTCTTCAATACCCGTGGCGACAGCAAAGATATTTGGGTCGAAAATAATATCTTCGGGCGGGAAATCTATTTCCTCAGTGAGGAGTTTATAGGCGCGCGCGCAAATCTCATATTTATGATCGGCAGTTTCTGCTTGGCCTTCCTCGTCAAAGGCCATGATGACCGCCGCCGCGCCAAGGTCGCGCACTTTGCGGGCATTTGCGAGAAATTCCTCTTCGCCTTCTTTCATGGAGATAGAATTGACCACGGCCTTGCCTTGGACACACTTTAGGCCCGCCTCGATAACTTCCCATTTCGAGCTATCAATCATAATCGGCACGCGCGAAATGTCAGGCTCGCCGGCAAGGAGCTGAAGGAAACGGGTCATGGCGGCCACGCCGTCAATCAAGCCGTCATCCATATTCACATCGATAATTTGCGCGCCATTTTCAACTTGCTGACGGGCAACGGACAGGGCTTTGTCAAATTTCTCTTTGACGATGAGTTTTTTGAACCGAATGGAGCCCGCCACATTCGTGCGCTCACCGATATTGATGAATTGTGTCGTCGATTGCGTCATAATTTTTCTTATCTATACCGTTATTTGAAACGGCTCTAGCCCCGAGAGGCGCAGCGTTTGTTTGATTTCAGGCAGCTTGCGCGGCGCGCATTCCGCAGCCGCATCGGCGATGGCTGCGATATGATCAGGCGAGGTACCGCAGCACCCGCCAAGAATATTGACAAAACCTTCTTCAATCCAAGGCTCGATTTGGCGGCGCATATCTTCGGGCGTCTCGTCATATTCCCCAAAGGCATTGGGAAGTCCAGCATTAGGGAAGGCGAGGATATGCGTATCTGCCACGCGCGAGAGCGCTTCAATATGCGGACGCATTTCATCGGCCCCCAGCGCGCAGTTAAGCCCGACGGCAAAAGGCTTGGCATGGGCGATGGAAATCCAAAAAGCTTCCGCCGTTTGGCCCGAAAGCGTACGGCCAGAGCGGTCCGTTATGGTGCCTGAAATTAGGATAGGGCGCTCATATCCAACTTCAACGAAGACTTGGCGCGCTGCCGCAATCGCGGCCTTACAGTTCAACGTATCAAAAACCGTTTCAATCAAGATAGCATCGACCAAGTCAATCATGGCCTTCATTTGGCCAACATAGCTATCTTTGACTTCATCAAAGGTAACATCGCGAAACCCCGGGTCTTCAACTTTTGGCGAAATGGATAGCGTTTTATTCATCGGGCCGACGGAGCCTAAAACGGCGCGAGGTTTGTCGGGGGTCTTGGCGGTCCATTCATCTGCGCGCTCCCGCGCAAGCTGCGCGGCTGCGCGCGCAATCTCGGGTGCAAGCTCAGACATATCATAATCCGCCTGACTGATTGTCGTGGCGTTAAATGAATTGGTCTCGATGAAATCCGCGCCCGCTTCAAAGAAAGCATCGTGAACACTAGCCACGGCTTCGGGCCTTGTCAGCACAAGCAAGTCATTATTGCCCTGCAAAGGCGAGGGCCAATCTTTAAAGCGCTCACCGCGAAAGTCGTCTTCTTCGAGCTTTTGCTTTTGCAGCATGGTGCCCATCGCGCCGTCCAAAATAAGGATACGCTCATTGGCGGATGCGAAGATTTTGTCCCAAATTTCTGTGGTATTACCCATGATGAAAAGTCCTAAGCCTATAGATTAAACGTGCTTTAACAGCTCTGACTTAT
>CALKIX010000018.1 GCA_937995665.1 uncultured Hellea sp.
AGCCCCAAGGTTTTCGTCCCGGGGTCAAGGCCCATAAGCGCGCCGGTGCTGCTCGCCAGCTCATCTAAAGTTATAATCGCCATTAAAAGGCTCCTCGGGCAAAAAGGGCAAAGAGTAAATAGCCAATTGCAAGCAGAGCTAATATTGCGCGGGCCCAGCGGGCGGGAAAGCGCTGCCACAGGATAAAGCCAGAGGCGGCGGCAATAGCTATATCAATCAGCCCAACCCATGAGGCGTGGTGATCTATGTCCCAATAGGAAAGGGGGGAGTAAAAACGCCAATCGGTCAGCGGCCAGAAATGACGATAAGCATCATCGGCGTGAACGGGAAAATCTGTGGCTATGTGGAGCAGGGCGGCGAGGGCAAAAAAGAGCAGGAGCTTGCCCCAAAGCTTTGCGCGCATGGCATATCCGAGAAGGGCGAGCGCGGCGTAAATCGGGGCGGAGTTAAAGTAGGCAATGAGGTTCTGCATAGGCGGGGCAAAGTAAAGCTCGCCCCACATTGTCTCGCTCGAAACGCCGTTCACATAATGCTTATAAGGGGCCCAGAGGTAGATAGCGAGGTCAGGCAATGTTGAACCTATAAAAACCGCCCAATTGCGCGGGCGCTCCCCCTGTTTCGCTAGAACCGCTAGGGCCAGCAGCGAATGGGTGGGGGACATCATTTCTGGCGCTCAGGTCTCACGCCGACCCATGTGGCGTCAACATAGGCTTTAATCGCCGTGTTATCGGCTTTTATATCGCCTGTGAGCGGCATGAGCCTATCGAGCGTGACTTGCTTTTTGGGCCCGTCAAAAGCGCAGATAAAGACGGGCACTTTGGCGGCATAGGCGGCGCGAAGGTAACCCGTCTTATAGCGCACGACCTTGGAGCGCGTGCCTTCAGGCGGAAAGCCGACGCAGACTTTCTCGTCAGTGTCAAAAAGCGCGACAAGCTGGTCAACAACATTAGTCCCCTTGCCGCGGTCAACGGGGTATCCGCCCAGCGCGCGAAAGATTGGGCCCATGGGCCAGAAAAACCATTCCTTCTTGATGAGGAAAGTATAGCGAAACCCGCTGGCCAGCATAGAAAGCGAGGCGGCTATAGCATCCCAATTAGACGTATGGGGCACGCCAATAATGATGAATTTAGGCTCATCAGGCATACGGCCGACAAGCTTCCAGCCAATAAGCTTAAGCCCGAATGAGCCCAGCGCGCGTGTGAACGCATTGCCCATACGCGGGGAGTGCTCACTCATGTGAGGATTGTCGTATTTCATGTGTCGCTAGCTTAACTCTTAGCCTAATTCGGGGCGAATGCCTATGTAATTGGCGTCGTAATAGGCTTTGATGGCGGCATTATCAACATCAATATCACCCGTGAGCGGCCATGTTTTATCAAGGACGACGCGTTTATTTTCAGCGTCTAGCCCGACTAAGAAAACGGGGACATTCGCAGCATAGGCCATGCGGAGATAGCCGCGCTTATAAGTGTCGACCTTAGACCGCGTGCCTTCGGGCGTAATGCCCAGATAGGCTTTGTCTTGATGGTCAAACCAGTCTGCCATTTGCTCAATGATGTTGGTTTTGGCGCCTCGGTCTATAGGAACGCCCCCAAGGCGTTTGAACAGACCGCCTAGGGGCCAGAAAAAGGCTTGCTTCTTCATCATCCAAGAACAGCGCAAACCCACAGCTTGCATAGCGCAAAGCGCGATAATCAGGTCCCAGTTCGACGTATGAGGCGCGCCAATATAGATGAGCTTTTTCTCTTCAGGAAATTTACCGACGACTTTCCAGCCCATGAGCTTAAGAATGCCTTCTGCCATCGCGCGCGAAAGCGCATTGCCCATGCGGGGCACATGCGCGTTGACGGTTGGGTTATCATATTTTGCCATAGCTTAGGACACTAATATGGCGCAGGCGTCATTACAATGAAATAGGTAAAAATAATCGAAAATGTTATTCAGAGCGGGGCGACTATGTGAGCGTTACGGCCACTGCAATGAGGAATATTGCGACTACTGAATCGAGGGTCAAGGTCGTTACTGTTGCCGAAGAGGGAATGCGCTGAAACCTATTAAAAATAGATTTTCTCTTGTGTATCTGATAAGCTACCCTTGCGAGAAGAATCATGCCAAGGGCTAAGCTCATTAAGGCTATAGCTATCGTTTGAATATTCATTTTTTTGCGCCCAAAAATACAATATGTTCTATTTATGTGATTGTTTAAAAACACATTATACCAGAGTAAGTCAATAAACTTTTAATTGTATTGTAGCAGCTTGGGCGCTTAATGACCGCTATCCTCATTTATCAGGTTGCGAGGGCGGGTCCCCCCTGCTAATCCGCGCATTGAATATAGCAATGGAGACTCGCGAGTGAGTGACTCAGATAATGCCTCTGGAGGCGCGGTAAGCGCAGATGATGTTAAGAAAATCGCGCGGCTCTCGCGGCTGCATGTTGAGGCGGGTCGCCTCCAGCCGCTCGCGGATGATTTGAACGGTATTTTAGGCTGGATTGAGCAGCTCGCCGAGGTTGATGTTGAGGGCGTAGAGCCTATGACCTCTGCGGTCGATATGGCCGCGCCAATGCGTAAAGACGAGATTTCCGATGGCGGCATGCGCGAGGCTGTCCTTCAAAATGCGCCCAAAGCCGATGACGGCTTCTTCGTCGTCCCAAGGTCGGTGGAGTAAATCATGACAGACCTTACAAAACTCACACTCGAAGCCGCGCTTGGCGGGATGGCCAAAGGCGAGTTTAGCTCTGTAGAGCTCACCGACGCCCATATTAAAGCCTGCGAAGCGGGTGGTAAGCTAAACGCCTTTATTACCGACACGCATGAGCTCGCTCGCGAGCAAGCGGCGGCCTCTGATGCGCGCCGCGTCTCTTTGAAAAAGTCTGGGGGCGAGGCGGGATTGCTAGAAGGCGCGCCGATTGGCGTGAAAGATTTATTCTGTACCGAAGGCGTGAAAACCTGCGCGGCCTCTAAAATCCTCGGCGAGTTCACGCCGACTTATGAGAGCACGGTCACGGCCAATATGAAAGCTGACGGCATGGTGATGCTGGGTAAGCTAAACCTTGATGAATTCGCGATGGGCAGCTCGAACGAAACTTCGGCTTACGGCCCATCCATAAACCCTTGGCGTAAAGACAAAGACCTCGTGCCGGGCGGCTCCTCTGGCGGCTCTGCCGCAGCCGTAGCAGCGGATTTATGCCTCGGCGCAACGGCGACTGATACGGGCGGCTCTATTCGCCAGCCCGCCGCCTTTACGGGCACGGTAGGGATTAAGCCCACTTACGGCAGATGCTCTCGCTGGGGCACAGTGGCTTTTGCCAGCTCGCTGGATCAAGCCGGCCCGATTGCCAAAACGGTGAAAGACGCGGCTATCTTGCTAGAATCCATGGCAGGCTATGATGCCAAGGACAGCACTTCGCTTAATATCGATGTGCCCAAATGGTCGGGTGCTTGTGGCCAATCTGTCAAAGGCCTGCGCGTGGGTATCCCCGCCGAATATACGGTGGACGGCATGCCCGCAGAAATCCAAGCGCTTTGGGATAAAGGCGTGGCGATGATGAAAGATGCGGGCGCAGAGATTGTCCCGATTTCACTGCCCCATACCAAATATGCGCTGCCTGCTTATTATGTGGTGGCCCCCGCCGAGGCGTCCTCTAATCTGGCCCGTTATGACGGCATGCGCTACGGCCTTCGCGTTGACGGCAAAGACCTTAACGATACTTATGACCGTACGCGCACGGCAGGCTTTGGCGATGAGGTTCGCCGCCGCATTATGATCGGGACTTATGTGCTCTCCGCGGGCTATTATGATGCTTATTATCTACGCGCCCAAAAAGTGCGCAGCCGTATCGTTGAGGATTTCCAGAATGCTTGGAATAGCTGTGATGTTATCCTCACGCCAACAACACCAAGTGCGGCCTTCCCAGTGGGCCATAAATTCAGTGACCCCGTGCAGATGTACCTCAACGATATCTTTACCGTGACAACGAACCTGGCGGGGCTCCCCGGCATTAGCGTGCCAGCCGGCCTAAGCGCAGACGGCCTCCCGCTCGGCCTCCAGCTCATCGGCAAAGCGCTGGATGAAGAGACCGTGTTCAAAGCCGCCAGCGCGCTGGAAGCAGCGGCAGGGTTTACGGCGAAGCCGGAGGCTTGGTGGGCTTGATGAAACAATATTTACTATTCGCTGCGCTTTTCCTCAATTTGGCCTGCACTGCAAATTCTGAAAACCAAGAGTCTAAATATTTGCCTACTGAACAGCCTCAGAATATTTTATTTTGGGGGCAGGGGCTTGACCCCGACCACGTTCTAATATCGCAAGACGATT
>CALKIX010000019.1 GCA_937995665.1 uncultured Hellea sp.
GTCTTCTTTAAGATCATATAAAACAGGGCCCCTAAAAATATGGCAACAGCAAAAAAGACGACTGGCAGTAAAGCCAGCGCAAAAGCAAAAACACCTTCAAAAAAGAAAGCCTTTAAAGCCGGTCAATACATTGTCTACCCCGCCCATGGCGTTGGCAAAGTTATTGGCATTGAGCAAGAAACTGTCGCAGGTTTCGATGTTGAACTTTATGTCGTAGAGTTTGAGCAGGATAAAATGACTCTGCGCGTTCCGACGACCAAAGCCGTAAAGGCAGGCATGCGCGCCTTATCCAATGAGCTTATCCTAAAAGATGCTTTTACAACCCTGAAAGGCCGCGCGCGTATTAAGCGCACTATGTGGAGCCGCCGCGCCCAAGAATATGAAGCCAAGATAAATTCTGGCGACCTTATTCTTGTCTCGGAAGTCGTGCGGGATTTACACCGCACAGATGCGCAGCCTGAGCAAAGCTACTCAGAACGCCAGCTATATGAGCGCGCAACTGACCGCATGGTACGCGAAGTCGCCGCGATTCAAAAAACGGACATCGCAACAGCACTTGCTGAAATGCACGACATTCTCGCTAAAGCGCGTAGCCGCCAAGCGGCCAAAGAAGCGGCTAAAAATGCGGAGTCTGAAAACGATAATGGCGAAGATACAGCCGCAGCTTAGAGCGCACCTCCTAAGCTAATAATTAACCGCCCTTGTCTTTTGGGGGCGGTTTTTTTATGCCTTAATTTGACAAACTACATCTTATATTGTTGGGAGTGACTATGCTGCGCCGCATTTATACAAGACCACATATAAAGCGGCGTAGCACCCTCATGGTTTTTAGCCTTATCATTGCAGCCAGCCAAAGCGCCAATGCCCAAGAACAAAGCTGCCCCATAAAAATTCTTAGTGAACCTATCTATTGGAATATTGAGCGCCTCGCGGCGGTTAAGTCTTCGGTTCAAGAGCCAATGTCCCCGTATCAGGCTGCTTATGTGCGCCTCATAGACACCGCTGACAAAGCGCTTACACAAACGCCCTATTCCGTCACCCATAAAACTAAGGCAGGGCCAAGCGGAGATTTTAAAGACTATGTCAGTCTCTCGCGCTATTTTTGGCCCAATCCAAACACAGAAGACGGCCTGCCCTATATTCGCAAAGATGGCCGCTCAAACCCTGAACTCAACGGCGAGAATTTTGACCGCCGCCGCTCCCAGCATATGACCAATGATGTGCGCGCCCTAGCCCTAGCGGCTTACTTTACGGGTGAGCAGAAATATGCAGAAAAGGCTCAGCAATTCGTCAAGACGTGGTTCCTCGATGAGGCCACCGCCATGAACCCGCATTTAAAATTTGCGCAAGGCGTGCCGGGCGCAACGCCGGGGCGCGAGTTCGGGATTTTAGATGGCCGGATATATTGGGACGTGATGGACGGCATGCTCTTGCTACAAGCGGCAAGAATGACAGAGGCTAAGACCGTCAATGCATTACGCAGCTGGTTTGGCGAATATGCCAAATGGCTCGTCACTTCGGAATTTGGCAAAAAGGCGAAATCAAAAAAGAATAATCACGGCGTTTATTATGATGCGCAGCTCTCTCATATATTGCTCTTTGCGGGGCGCTGTGATCTGGCAGAAAAAGTGATTAAGGGCGCGCATGGCCGCACAAAAACGCAGATTGAGAAATCCGGCCTCATGCCAGAAGAAAAAAAACGTACCCAATCGCTATTCTATCACGCCTTTAATCTGCGCGCCTTTTTGCGCCTGTCCTATTATGCCAAGCGGCTGGATATGGATATTTATGATAAGAGAAAAGGCAAAGGCGGCTCCATAAAAACATCTGTTGATTTTGTCGCCAGCTATGCAGGGCGTACGGAAGACTGGTCCTATGAAGAAATCAATAAAAAGATAGATAGAGCCCTCTGGCGGATGATTAAAAATGCGCAGCTGATAGATGAAAGTGAAAGCTTAGACGCCGCCATGAAGGCGCTATCTTATGATAGTTCTAAGGAAATTGAGACGCTTATTCTGGGGCAATAAACTTTAATCCAAAACTTCAAGGCGCTCAGGGTGGTCGAGCCATATCATCGGCCCATTGCGCAGCTCTATCCAGCCGCGCGCCCGCACACGCGCCCCTTCAAGGCTCATTGGGTCAAGCCCTGTGCGCGTAAAGGCTTTAAGATCGGCCTTGGCAATGGCCAGCGTAAAGTCTGTTTTATAATCGGCGCCAAAGTTAAGATAGACGCGTCCACGAACCAGCGCCGCCGATGTAATGATACCCTCGACCAGCTGAAAACTATCCACGTCTTGCGCCAGGTTATTTGGGTCTGGCGAGCGCACGGCGTAAAACTCATCAGCCCATATTCCGCGACCTGCGCCGCGCGCTTCGCGCTCAGCTTTGTAAAGCGCAGCCGCGTCCAAAACCGTATCAGGCCATGTATATACGCGCGCCCAGCCCGCGCTTATCATTTGCTCCTGCACCCATTGATCGCGCGTACCATCAGGGCGCAGCGTGTAAATTTGGGCGAGCGCCCGGTCATAACGGTCGCGCCGCTTACCGCCGTAAAAAAGCTGAACATGTTGGCCTTTTGTTAGCAAAGACAGCGCGCTGCGAGCCTCTTTGCCCTTAGGCCATGGCTTGAATCCTTTACGCCCTAAAGGCAGCTTAGGCGCTTGCATGCCCGCAAGCCTGACCTTTAGCCCGCCCTCAAGATAGAGCGTATCCCCGTCCAGCACAGAGGCCACTGCTCCGGTCTCGCCAGGCGCAAGGACCGGCGCGCTGCCGCCATAGCCTGACCCGCCTAGCAGCACGGCGCCAGCGGTAAGAGCAAGGCTCTTAAGCTCGCGCGCTAGTGTGATGTGTCTATGGTTTTTTCTCGCCATAGCTAGTTATAGCCCAAACGCGCCACTCCGTCCAATCTAGGCCTAGAGCGCATAAAAAAACCAGCCTCGAAGGGCTGGTTTTAAAAGTTATAAAGAGGCGCCTAGTTTTCTTTTTGGAACTCAATTTCCAGCTTTATAGCGATGTCCGCACCTGTGCTGATATATTTATCAATTCCAAAGTCAGCGCGCTTAACATGAGCGGTCGCAGAGATGCCGAACATATCATTTTGATTCCGGAAATTCTTCCCAATTTTATTGAGCTTCGTCGTCAGTACGACGGGCCGGGTCACGCCCATAATCGTCAGGTCTCCCGTTAGAGTCCCGCGCCCCGTGACGATCTGATTGACCTCAGTTGAACTAAAGGTGATTTTTGGGTGATTGGCCGCGTCAAACCAATCCGCGCTCACAAGGTGCTCGTCAAAAACGTCAACGCCGCTATCAATAGAGGCGACATCGATTTCGGCCGTCACAGTAGAATTGGCTGGGGTTTCGCTATCGAGATTAACAACAGCGTCAAACTTTCCCCAGCGTAATATAGGCCTTGAGTATCCCTGGTGGTCATAAGAAAAAGCGATATAGGCATGTCCTGCTTCAGATTTATAAGTACCAGAAGGAAGCCCAGAAATATCCACGCCGGGCGCAGAGGGTTTACCTGAGAGCTTCGGCCCATCGGGACGGCCAGGCTTATTGGCGGCGTGCTGAACAGCACTTGCTGCTTTAGAGGCTGTTTCGGCCGTTGCAGCCGCCTTTTCAGCGGTCGCCTCAGCCCCGCTACAGCCCGCAAGAAAACCAATAGCTAAAATTGATGACGTAAAGTGAATGAGCCGCATAAATTATCCTCTAAATAATACTAAATCAGTGGATAGCTATATCAACAAATCTGCTCCGAGGCGAATTATAAATTAAATTGTTTGAGCTTGGCATGAAAGGCTGACCAATCATCATCCTTATCAATAGGCTCCCAGAGCGCGCCTATCTCGTCATAGAGCAATGAGGCGAGCAGGCCTTCATCCTTGGCCCCTGCCGTCTCATAAGCGCTATAAAGGGCTTTCCATTCAGCAAAGCTGTCCCCCTGGTAAAAACTGTTATTAGGCGATTCCTTTGGCGCTTCGCCGCCTTGCCAGTCATGCCAAAATTGCGGCCAAGGCGCTTGGCTCTGCTCAAGATATTTGAACATTTTCAATATAAAGGCCATGTCCTCTTTGGGCGCTTTAGGGGTCAGCTTTAGGCGCCGAAACACATGGCGTGCCAAAGCCTCTTGATACGCTGTGGAAAAACGCTCTAACGCGGCAATCAAAGCTTTATCATCGCAGATAAGCGACAGGCTTTGGGCGAGCTGCGCCAGATTCCAATACATAATATCGGGCTGCTTGCCAAAAGCGTAGAGCTTATTATGGTCAAAATAGGCGGCAGTGTAATCTGATTTTAAAGTCGGCAGAAAGCGATAAGGGCCATAGTCAAAACTCTCGCCGGTAATATTCATATTATCCGTATTCATCACCCCATGCACAAAACCGCAGGCCATCCAAGAGGCGACCATATCGGCTGAGTTATGAGCGCAGGCCGCAAGGAGCCCCGCAGGGCCTTCAGCATCAGGATAAAAATGGCGCAGGCAATAATCGACGAGGTTTTCAAGATTATCCGTATTGTTGAAAAAAGCTTGGCGCTGGAACGTCCCGAAGCGAATATGCGAATGTGAGAGGCGCACCAGAACGGCCGAGCGCGTGGGCGAAGGCTCATCATGGCGCTGCAAGGCCTCTCCTGTCTCAATCAATGAAAGACTGCGAGATGTATTCACGCCTAAATGCTGGAGATAACGCGTGGCCAAAACTTCGCGCACCCCGCCCAGCAACGTCAAGCGCCCATCCCCGCGCCGCGAATAAGGCGTCTGGCCTGAGCCCTTCGTGCCCAAATCTAAAAGCCGGCCCGCCTTATCTTGCAACTGCGCAAAGAGAAAGCCGCGCCCATCGCCAAGCTCATGATTATAATGCTGAAATTGATGGCCGTGATAACGTAAAGCTAGGGGCTGATTAAGTGAGCCGTCCAATGGCTTAAAGCATCCAAAATGTTCAATCCACGCTTCATTGCTAAGCGCAAGGCCAATAGAGCGGGCCACCTTATCATCGCGGTAGCGCAAAAGGGTTTTAGGAAACTCTGCTGCGCTAACAGCATCGTAAAACTCATCCCCTAATTCATAGATGGTCTGGCGCGGATGATAGCCCTTACTCAGGAGTTTACTGCCATATATTTGCGTAGAAAATCAGCCGCATCGAGCGGAATTTTTCGCGCCTTTGGGAAAGCTTTGGAAAAGTTCAAAAACCCATGGGGCAGCATTTTCTCATGGGCGTAAAGCACATCGACCCCTTGGGCCTGCATATTATCTGCATAGAGCTTGCCTTCATCACGGAGCGGGTCCAATCCGCAGGTCAGCACAAAGGCAGGCGGGAGCCCTTTTAAGTCTTTCTCGAATAAAGGAGACAAGCGCGTTTCATGGGGATTAGCCCCATTGACATAATGCTCATCAATGAATTTTAGCGCCATAAATCCAAGCTGCAGCCAATCTTGAGGGCCGGGTTTTGGCGGCTTAAAATCAACGAGCTGCATTAAGGGGTAAAACAAAATCTGCGCCTTTAAAACATCGCGATATTTTTGCGCAAGATAGGCCGTCATATTCCCGCCCGCGCTATCTCCGCCAAGCCCAAGATTATGCCGGTCAATGCCGTATTCTTCTTGGCCAAGACCTTCTAGCGCCCATTTTAAAACGGCCTCACAGTCCTCGGGGCCTGCGGGGTAGGCATATTGAGGGGCGAGGCGGTAATCGACCGATATCACGCGAAAGCCCGTACCAGCGGCAATGCGCTTGGCGATACCTTCATGGGATTCAATTGAACAGGTTACAAAGCCCCCGCCATGCAAATATATAAATGATGGCCCAGATGTCTCCCTGGCCTGGTGCGGAATATAAAGTCTGACGGGCACAGGGTAGTCCCCATTGGGTACGTTAAAATCAAGTGTCTGGCGCATGGCGGGGGGCGGGGCGTCAAATTGGTTTGTCATGCGCCGAATGCTGTGATGAAAATTATAAATTTGCTCTGGCCCCGGCTTAAGCTTCTCCATTTGCTCGCGCATCATCTCTGTGAAGTCTTTGGCAGATTTCATCAATTCATTCACGGTGAATATCCTCCGCCTTTTAGAAAGGCTTTCTCTTCATCAGTTGAAGCGCGTCCTAGCACGGCATTTCTATGCGGAAAGCGGCCAAAGCGTTTAATCAGTTTTCTATGTTCTATAGAATGGTGAAGCGTGCTTGGATTATCAAGGCGGCTATCACATAATTTTACACACATATCCTGCGCGTCAATATTCTCAGCATGCATGAAAGGCATATAGATAAAGGCCCGTCGCGATTGAGATATTTTAAGATCCCAGCCCTTATCCACCATAGCCTTCGCTAAGCTTAAAGCTTTCTCATCCCAAGCAAAGGCGGCGCGTGTTCCGCGGTACATATTTCTTGGGAATTGATCGAGCGCGATAATTTTCGCAAGCCGTGTTTCTGGCGTGACGCCCCAAGATATTGCCCCCGCAGCTATATCTATGGCCGTGTCTTCAAAATGCGTGCGTATTTTCGCATCAAAAGCATCCGACGATTTATACCAATAAGGCGCATTGTCTGGCTTAAACCAGAACTCAAGGATATCGGCGGGGCGCGTTATAACCTTAGCTCGCCTGTGTTAATACGCTCAAAGACAGCCGCATCCACAGGCTCGTAAGCCCCGCTCGCAGAATTGGCAAAATAAATAGGCTCTGAGATATTTGCGGGATTATAACCTGCTTTGACCAGATTTGTCTTTTTGAACTTAAAGGTACTTGTCGTCTCCGCCTCTTGAGAAAGACGCAAAAAGACAGGGCGGGCATATAGGGGTAAGTTCTCGTCAATATGCGCTTTCAAGGCCGTTAGATCAGGCTCACCTTCGGAGATAATAGCGGCCATACCGGCGCGGCCATCATAGCCCGGCACTTGTACGCCGTAAACATTAGCCTGCGTAATGCCCTTGAATTTCGATAAAGCGGCCGCGACTTCGCCTGTCGCCACATTCTCGGCCCGCCAGCGATAAGTATCCCCAACCCTATCCATAAAATAATAATAGCCCAGCTTATCGCGCTTGAGTAAATCTCCTGTGCGAAACCAAGCATCATCCTTTTTGAAAACATTTCGCAGGATTTTCTTTTGCGTCGCGGATTTAGTTTCATAGCCTTCAAAACGAAAACGCGGATCATCCGTTCTAATCTCGGCAATTAATTCGCCGCTCTCATTGTGGTCGGCGTGAAGACAAAACCCATCAGAGCCGCGCGGGTTTATATCCGTATCGACATCATATTTGATGATATCGAGATTAAACTTGAACTTTAAATAATCCGGCACACGCCCGACCGCGCCAACAGGCCCGTCTACATTGACCAAAATCGCATTGCCTTCCGTCGAGCCGTAAAATTCAATCACATGATCGATATTAAAACGGCCGACAAAGCTCTCCCAAACATCAGGTCGCAAGCCATTGCCAACCATCCATTTGATGCCATGACTACGCTCTAGGCGGTGAGCGGGGGTCGAGAGCAAAAAGCGGCAAAGCTCGCCTACATAGGTAAACATAGTGGCTTTATATTCCACAGCCTCTTCCCAAAATTTCGTTGCCGAGAAACGTGGGCGCACGATAACCGCGCCGCCATTACTTATGGCGCAACCAACCCCAACGAGCCCGCCTGTCGCGTGATACATCGGCAAAACCATCATCATGCGGTCAGAAGGCCCGCCCTTACAGCCTGCCGCCATGCCGCGCATGTAACTCTGTCCTCGAACATGGGTCACCTTAGCCGCCTTAGGTAGCCCTGTTGTGCCCGAGGTAAACATCTTCATAAATTGATCGCTAGCCTTAATACCCGTACGTGCCGATTTAGCTGGACGGTCTGGGACATAGTGAGAAATAGCCTCATCAAAATTCTCAAAGCCATCCACTTGGCCAAAGGCGCAAAAGGCCTTTACATTATTTTGCAAGCCATCTTTGGCCGCCTCATATTGATCGATGAGTTCATGATCGATAATCACTAAAGACGCATTGGAGATATTAATACAATGGGCCAGCGCATCTCCGGTCAGTTGAAAATTTAGTAAAGCTGGAACAACTCCAACCTTGGTTAGCCCCAGCCACAAAGCGACATATTCCGCGCGGTTACGCACAAAGACCGCCGCCGTATCTCCCGCTTTCATACCTTCCGCTAAAACCCAAGCGGCAACGCGGTTGGCATATATTTCCATGTCATTATAGGTGAGCTGCTTATCATCTTCTATAAAGGCAAGATTTGCGCCAAAACGATCAATGCGCATCTCCAGCTCATCGGCCATGAGGTGATTGCCTTCAGCGTCAATTGTCTTCACGGCCCTTAGCATACGCAAGAGACCTGATACGAACTTCACTTCGCGCTTAATGGCTGCAAACATAGAGATTTCTTTCATTTTTTTTCAACCATAGCGCGGCCATAAAACAGGTCAACCTCCTCTTACCTCTCGCCCTCTTGTGATCTTAAGTTAAGGCAAAAAAAAGCCCCGCTTAGAAAAGCAGGGCCAGTTGGGTTTGACTAACATAATGAAGTCCAGTGGGAGCGGACTTCAAAAGGAATAAGGAGGTGGGAGCCTCGTTATATTCGAAATAAGTGTTGCAACCCGCGTGCCAACTTTACAAAGCGCGTTTAGGGCAAAAAATGGCGAAATATTCTCTTTTTCAACGATTTGCGGCACACCATAGGGCCTCTCTGTCCAGCTATGACACATTATGGGACAACTTAAGGCAAATCGCCAATTTGAGTTTTGACTTAGAGACTTGTTTTCGCGCCGCGCCGCGCTAAGCTTTTAATATGAACGATGCGCCTGCAATTGAAATTACTGGTCTGGTCAAGACCTATAAAGCGAGCAAAAAAGCGCCTGCGAAAATCGCGCTGCACGGCATTGACCTGACCATCCCGCGCGGCTCTATCTTTGGCTTGTTGGGCCCCAATGGGGCTGGAAAATCCACTTTGATAAATATCCTCGCGGGGCTTGTGACGAAAACATCAGGCAACGCCAAAATTTGCGGGTTTGATATTGAAACCCAAACCCGCCAAGCGCGCGCCTCTATCGGAATTGTGCCGCAAGAAATTGCCATGGATGTCTTCTTTACACCTTTTCAAGCGCTAGAGCTGCAAGCGGGCTATTACGGCGTGCCTAAATCTGAGCGCCGCAGCGAAGAGATACTCAAAGCGCTCGGGCTTTTTGATAAGCGTGATGCTTATGTACGCCAGCTCTCTGGCGGGATGAAGCGGCGCCTGCTCATTGCTAAGGCGCTCGTTCACACCCCGCCTGTCCTTATTTTAGATGAGCCGACAGCGGGGGTGGACATCGAGCTTCGCCGCCAGCTTTGGGAATATGTGCAGGAGCTGCATGCGCGCGGCACGACCATCATCCTGACCACCCATTACCTTGAAGAAGCAGAGTCCCTTTGCGATCAAATTGCAATTATCGATCACGGCGAAATTGTCGCAAATGAGAGCAAAGAGAAATTGCTGGCGCGGCTGGACAAAAAGCGCCTTGTGATTACGCCCGCCGCGCCGCTCAGCGCCCTGCCCCCATCCCTTGCCAATCTAAATGCAAGCCTAGGCGAAGCCGGGCAGATTATTATCAATTATGAGAGCGAGAAAGACTCGATTTCAAGCATACTCGCAAAAGTCAAAGCCGCAGGGCTATCTATTGGTGACTTGCGAACTGAAGAGCCAGACCTAGAAGACGTCTTTATGTCCCTCACATATCAAGACTAAAGGCCTATCAGGATTAAGTCAGCCCTTTAGCCCGTGCGGCCAGTAATATAATCCTGAGTACGGTTATTACTTGGATTAGTGAAAATCTTTTCTGTCGCATCATACTCAACCAGATCGCCCATATAAAAGAACGCCGTCTTGTCAGAGACTCGCGCGGCTTGGGCCATCGAGTGGGTCACGATGATAATACAATAGCGCTCTTTAAGCTCTTCAATCAGCGCCTCAAGCTTGGCCGTCGCAATGGGGTCAAGCGCGGAAGCGGGTTCATCCATCAAGATAACTTCGGGCGAGACAGCAATCGCGCGCGCAATAACAAGGCGCTGCTGCTGGCCGCCGGACAGGCCAGTGCCTGAGAGTTTCAAGCGGTCTTTAACTTCGTCCCAAAGACCCGCCCGGCGTAGGGATTTCTCAACCAGTGCGTCAAGCTCTGCCTTGGATGATGTGAGGCCGTGAATACGCGGGCCAAAGGCGATATTGTCATATATAGATTTTGGGAATGGATTAGGTTTTTGAAAGACCATCCCCACGCGCGCCCGCAATAGAACGGGGTCAAGATTCTTATTGTAAATATCATTGCCATCCATGAGAATTTTTCCGCTCACGCGGCAGCCATCAATGGTGTCGTTCATGCGGTTAAAGGTTCTTAGAAAGGTCGATTTCCCACAGCCAGACGGGCCAATAAAAGCGGTCACGCCGCGGTCAGGAATATCAATATCAATTCCGTGCAGCGCCTCAAAATCGCCGTAGTGAACTTTCACATTACGGCAAGAAAACTTCGCATTTGTATCAGTCATATCAGGCTAAGTCCGTGTTCTAGTAGCTGCTGCTTTATCTGCTGTATTATCCATAGTGTCCAGCTTGCCTAACGTCTTTTTTCAAGGCGGTTACGCAGCCAAATCGCAAAACCGTTCATAGTAATCAGAACAACAAGCAAAACAATAATGGCGGCAGATGTCCGCTCGGCCCAAGCGCGCTCGGCGCTATCAGACCAAAGGAAAATCTGAACAGGCAGCGCGGTAGCAGGCTCGGCGATAGAGGTCGGAACCTCTGTCACAAAGGCCACCATGCCGATCATCAAAAGTGGGGCTGTTTCGCCCAAAGCTTGCGCCATGCCGATAATAGAGCCCGTCAAAATACCGGGACCTGCCAAAGGGAGCTTTTGCTTGAACACGGCTTGGGTATGGGATGCGCCAAGGCTAAGCGCACCGTCAACAATAGAGGGACTAACACTTTGCAGGGCCGAGCGCGTGGCAATGGTGATGGTCGGGAAAACCCGCAAGGCCAAAACCATACCGCCCACCAGCGGAATAGAACGTGGCATGCCCATAAAGTTCAAGAACACGGCAAGGCCTAAAAGACCAAAGACGATAGAAGGCACAGCGGCAAGATTATTAATGTTCAGTTCGATAAAGTCCGTAAACTTATTCTTAGGCGCAAATTCATCCAGATAAATTGCAGAGCCAACCCCAATGGGAAAGGCCAGCACAAAGGCGACGACCAAAATCATGACAGAGCCGAGAATAGCGCTGGCAATACCCGCGAGCTCTGGGTCGCGGCTATCGGGGTTAGTGAAGAGGATTTTATTGAATTTCTTACGGATCACGCCGCGCTCTTTAAGCGTATCTGCCCACGCAATTTGGCGATCGCTCACCTTACGGCGGTCTTCTGCGGTTTCGCGTTTGATATAGCCTTTAAATAGCTGATCGACTTGGTCAGAGGTTGGCACGGTGACGCGCACCGTTTGGCCAATAAGCGATGGATCTTGGTAGACCATTTGGCGAAGCTGGTTCGTTGCTCCCGAGGCCGAGACAAGGGCAAAGACTTCTTGCTTGGCTTTGCGCTCTGTGACTTCGGGGAATTGCGCATAGAGCGTTTGCTGGACGATACGGCGGTAATTCGCCCCGCGCAGCTTCTCCGCATCACGCGCGCCCGTTGGATCCAGCGTGGTCTCGGAGAGTTCAAAATCAAGCGTCATGAAATGCTGGGAAAATGCGGAATGGCCCGTCCCTACAATAGAGACCAGCAGCCAGACAAGGGCGGCTAAGGCAAACCCCACGGCCGCTTGGCCCCAAAGGCGAAAGCGAAACTCAACGCCGCGGCGCTTTTTAAGGCGCTTGACCGCTTGGGGGGAGACGAAATTATTCTCAGACATGCTCGCCTCCTAATATTTCGCGCGGTAGCGGCGCACCACGGTCAGAGCAACCACATTGAGCAGCAAAGTTATAACGAAGAGCACAAGGCCGAGCGCAAAGGCCACAAGGGTCTTGGGGCTATCAAAGTCAGAATCGCCCGTCAGCAAGGCCACAATCTGCACCGTCACCGTGGTCACAGCCTCAAAGGGGTTGGCTGTTAGATTGGCCGCCTTACCCGCCGCCATATAAACAATCATTGTCTCGCCAATGGCGCGCGAAATGGCGAGCATGAAAGCGCCGATAATCCCGGGCAGCGCCGCGGTGAAGACAACTTGCTTCATGGTTTCAGATTCGGTCGCGCCCAGCGCAAAGGCCCCATCGCGCAAAGTTTGCGGCACCGCATTGATAACATCCGACGATAGCGAGGACACAAATGGAATAATCATCACGCCCATGACAACGCCTGCCGCAAGCGCGCTTTGTGTCGGGACGGAAAAGCCAAAGCTCTCGGCAAATCCGCGCACAAAGGGCGCAAAGGTGAGCAGGGCGAAAAAGCCGTAAACCACTGTCGGCACGCCCGCGAGAATTTCAATGGCAGGCTTGACCCATTTGCGCACGCCCGCCGACGCATATTCGGTGAGGTAAATGGCAATCATCAAGCCAATGGGGCCGGCAATGGCCATGGCGACGAGCATAATCAAGAAGGTGCCTGCAAAGACAGGTATTGCGCCAAAAGAGCCGCTTTGCCCCACTTGGTCAGCGCGCAGCGCCGTTTGCGGTGACCACTGAAAGCCAAAAAGGAAGTCCATAAAGGGCACTGATTTGAAAAAACGCAAGCTTTCAAACAGCAAAGAAAGGATAATGCCGAGGGTCGTCAGCACCGCAATGATGGATAGAACAATCAATAAACCGTGGACGAAACGCTCAACATAAGTCCGCGCGCGAAATCCGCCTGATATCTTCTTGCCGCAAAGAAAAATTGTGCCCACGCCCGCTATAATCATCACCGCGACCCAAGGGATGACCCCTCCGCCCGATTGCGCGCCCAAAAGCAGACCCGCTATAAAGACCGTAAAAGTGACAAAAATGACAAGCCAGCCCGTGAAATAGCCATGATAGCTGGCTTGAGAGTGCCATGAGGAGAGCTCGAGCTTACCGCCCGCTTCGGCGCGCATTTGGCGAAATTTCGTAAGGGCTTGGCTGCGATTATAGACGAATCCCGCCACAACAAGGGCGCAGATGAGCATGAGCATATAGACTGTAATTTGGTTCACTGACCCTAATCCTTACCTAATACCCATTTATTATGGTTTGCACGGCCGCTACGCCATTTGTGTGAAGCTTTTGTGACAAATACAAGAAGGCCCGCCATTTTCACAGCGGGCCTTCAAAAAAGCTGGGGATAAGACGAAGCGCATATCTGCGCCGCATCTGGCTTATTGAGTGTAAGGGCTCATGCTTTCAACGGCAGCGCGAACCGCAGCGCGCTCTGCATCTGGAAGCGGGACAAGGCCGATTTCTTCAAGATAACCGCCAGGTCCAGCCGCTTCGTCTGAGGTAAACTCAAGGGCAAACTCTTGAAGACCCGCCGTTGAGCTAAGATGCGCTTTCTTGATGTAGAAATAAAGCGAGCGCGCAACCGGGTAGTCGCCCGCTGCGATATTTTCAAAAGCTGGCTCTGTACCGTCAATCTTAGCGCCTTTTATCTTATCCGTGTTCTGATCAAGGAAAGAGTAACCAAAAACGCCAACCGCTGTGGGTGTGTTCACAAGTGTCTGCACCAAAGCGTTATCGTTTTCGCCCGCGTCAATCCACTTACCGTCTTCGCGAAGTGTATGCGCAAGATTGCCAAAGGCTTTCTTGTCTTGCTTGCGAAGAGATGCAAGGCAAGGCACTTTTTTCGCGCCGCCTTCCATAGCGATTTCAACGAAAGCATCACGCGTACCAGAGGTTGGCGGCGGGCCGTAAGCTTCGATTTTATTGGCTGGTAAGCTTGGATTGATGTCCGCCCAAGTGTTGTTTGGGTTCGCAATCATTGTGCAATCTGTATCAGAAGTTGGGACTTCTTTTGCAAACGCCAGATAAACATCTTTCAGGCTCATATCCATGCCCGCAGAATCGATCGCATTGGCAAGAACGATACCGTCAAAACCGATTTTGACCTCAACGATTTCATCAACGCCATTGCCAACGCATTTGTCAAATTCTGACTTTTTTTGGCGGCGCGATGAATTTGTGATGTCAGGCGTTGACGCATCAGCGCCTGAGCAGAAGAGCTTATGTCCGCCGCCAGAGCCCGTTGATTCGACAACAACATTGATACCCGTTTTGTTTTTAAACTCTTGGGCGACCTTTGTTGAAAAAGGATAGACCGTAGAGGAGCCAACCACGCGGATACCCGCGCTCGTCGCTGCAGGAGCTGCGCCTTCAGCAGCCTTGCTTGGAGCCTGTTGCGTAGGAGCGGCATCGCCGCCCCCGCAAGCTGTCAGAAGCGCGGCAGAGGCTACGCCGAGAATAAGAGCTTTAATAGACATAATGTTTTTCCCGTCTTTATTTTATCTAAAAGTCAAAACCGAGGCGGGCAACGACGCCTTCAGCACTATCGGCAAAACCGTCTTTCGCATCGGCATTAAAATAATTCACCCGCAGACGAGTCTGCTTTGTTGGCCACCAATCGGCACCTAGCGTAATGGTGTCAAGCTGTCCAAGATAGACTTCATCTTCAAGGTCAAGCGTATCATAACGCGCAACTAGCGCAAGCGCGCCCCAACCGCCAGAGCCAAAGGGTTCGTAAACCTTAAGACGGTTATATGTGCCGCCCGATGATTTATATGTCTTTTTACCGCCAATAACGTAGCCGACTTCTGCATATCCGCCGCCAAAATTAGCATCTGGATTATCGCCAGACCCGTTTGCACTGACAAGAGCATATTCGCCGGCCGCCCAGAAGCCATTATGAATGGCAAGAACTTCGCCCGCAAAGAAATTATCAGAGCTGGCAAAGCGGTCTGTCGTAATAATACGGCCACTTGGGAAATTGCCCGTTACGTCATTAACTGTATTGTCTGAGTCAAATGTATGGGCATATGGACGCTGACGATAACGTAAATCTTGGTCATCTCTGGCCTTACGGTAGCGCCATGACGCGCCGAGGTGAAGAAGGCTCTCATCTGTCTGGTATGGCACATATGTCCCGCGGGCAGCCATGGCATAGCCGTTCTTATTAGGCCCTTCATCATTAATGCTCTCGCCGTATACACCGACATTAAATGTGTAGTTCTTGGCCGCAGTCCCGACGGACACACCCAAGCGGCGATCAAGCGCGAAGGCGTCCGTGAAAGCGCCGCGCTCAATTGTAGAGATAAAGCGCGAGCTGGCTTCTTCTTCTAAAGAGTTATGCGTTTTAAAATGCCCGACTTTGACTTTGAAAGGCTGATTTTTAGGCGCGAATTGAACAAAGCCATCCGTGACTTCAATATCGCTCTCAGATGTGTGGTTAAACTCAAATTTATAAGACAGAGAATCACCATATTTACCTTTGGCGAAAAGACGCGCGCGGCGAACTTCGGAATCCGTGACGTTAAAGCTTGTGCCGTCATTATTTTCGACTGATGCAAATGTTTGGTCAAGCATAAGGCGCCCGCCAATTGTAAGTGTCGCATCTTGCGCAACTGCGACCGATGGCAATGTCATAATTACGGCCAAAGCTGAAATGGCGATACCGCCTTTTAATGTATGTGTCATCGTCCTAACCTCTTAACGATTATTGTTGTTGGCTGCGCTATGACAGAGTCGTTTGACAGTTTCTTGCACTTTTTATGACAGTTTTATGAAAGCGTTAATGGAACTTAACTTTCCTCAATAGGCTCCGTTAGGAAATGACGCCCATCCCGATCTTCAATCTCTATCACCCAAAGATCAGGGTCATCATCTAGGCGGCGCATTATATATGTATCGATTTCTGCCTCGGCCTGCGGGCCCATAGGCCACCAAACGCGCTCGCCTGATATATTGCGCACCGGGCGATAAAGCGTCGCCGTGCCGTCCAGCAGGCGCAGCTTTACGAGGCACGCGCCAGCCTGCGCATCGCCCTTTCTAACAACGGCTGCAAAGGCCCCGCCCTGCTGGGCGCGCCTTATCAAGGCCGCACTCCAAAAGTCAGACTTTAAAGACAGATTCACAGGCTCATTTCCCTTTCTGCGTGAGCTTTAAGATAAAAGCTCGCCGCGCAGCACCGCTCTGGCACTCTTCTTGCTTTGTAAGGGTTATGTTAATCATAAGGCCCCTGCGCATGTTCTATATTAGTAAAAAACTTATAAGCACTGCCGCACTGGCAACGCTTTTAGGGACAATTGCACTGCCTGTCACCGCAAATGCCGCCGCAAGTTCCTATAATGGCGGCCAAAACCTTGTTTATAAGACAACTTTAGCAGAATCTGAGGGACGGAGTGAAGCCGTACTCGATTGGCGCAACCCGTCAATAGACCTTACATTTGATATGTCAGACGCGGACTGGACCGATAAGCTCGAGCTTTTACTCTCGGCCGACCCTATGGGCAAAGTGAGCCGCCAAACCAACCTTATGGTACAGTTTAATAATGGCGAACCCACGCCGCTCGTCACGCGAGGGCAGGGTTTTGATGCGCGCATCCTCTTAGAAGCGGCAAAAATTCGTCCGCGCAGCAATACAATCCGCATCATCTACCCCAAGCCCCAAGGGGCGCAGTGCCTGAGCGCAGAGCATGGCGGCTGGCGGATCGATTTTGAGAATAGTCTTCTTGTCGCCAAAGCGCGGGCTAAATCGCGCAATTATCAACTACTCGAAGTTGAAAAACGCTTGGCCAATTCAGCGACGCGGCCTAAATCCGTCCATATCCTCGCGCGCGGACAAGACACAACCAAGCTTCAAGTGCTTGCCGCACAGGGCATTGGCATGCGTATGGATACACTGCCAGAATTTAAAACTACAAAATCATCCTCAGAATTTGAAGTCGTCATTGCACGCCGCGATAAGCTGCAAGGCCTTGTGACGGATAAAAATATTCTTGGCGGCGAAGGCCCGCGTATCTCGCTACATGAGGGCCGCCCCATGCGCCTGATCATTACGGGCGATACGGATGCGGAAGTTATGAGCATGGCCAGCACCTTTGCCAGCAACCCGTTACCGACCACACGAAGCGCCAAGGCCAATGTTGGAGAGTTAACATTTCAAACCCCTTATGCCTTGCAGGAAACGCATATTGAAGGCACCGCAAAACTTTCTGATTTGAACGGCAGTTTCTTCGATAATAGCTGGGGGCCTAAGCCTAAAAATATCACTTTTAATGTCAAAGACCCGCTTGCCAGCTCTGGCGAAGTATTGCTCCGTATTGCAAGTGGCAAAACAGTATCAAAAGACTCGCGCGTCAAAATATCTTTAAATGGTCAAAAGTTGGGCTACACAACATTGAACAAAACACGCAAATCAGTAGCGTTTGAAATTCCCGCAGGCATTTTACAAGGCACCGACAATCAGCTTACCATCACGCCTGAACTTGATATTGCGCGCTCATCTGCCTGTCAGCATATTGAAGACACTCCGGGTTTTTACCTCGGCGCGGGTTCTAAAATTACCATTGAGACGGAGGCGAGCAGCCCTACCGCTGAGCTCAGCACATTAACGGCCACCGGCGCGCCCTTCTCCATCGCGCAAGCCGCGGATACGCTTATTGTTCTGCCGGCCCGCTCGTCTCGCGATTATCAAGCCTCTCTAAAATTGATGGCAAAACTCGCCAAGACATCTGGGACGTCTTGGGCACAGGCAGATATTCAGCGGGCCTCAAATCTAAGCGCGCTTGATCTTAGCAAGAACATTCTTTTTATCGGCCCAAGCTCCCAGCTTAACAATACGATTTTAGAGGGCGCGCCCAAAAGCCTTTTAAGCGCCCTTAAAGGCAAAAAACTCAATGGCAATTCTTATGATGTCGCCTCAACAGAGCGTTTTGCAGGCGCTAGCGCGGCCCAAACCTTTCAGATTGCCGCCGCGCAAACACGCAGCAGGAGCATCCACCAAGGCGGCGTAGCGGCGCTATACCCATCTGAAGCAAGCCAAGGCAAAGTCATTGGCGTTATCACCAATACGGCCGGGGCCCGCTTTTCAACCATTGCCAATCAGCTGATTAAGAGCGATCACTGGAATAAAGTTGAAGGCAGTGTTTCGCGCTGGAACGCAGGCCAAGTGCTGATGGCACAAACCGCGCTGGATGTTCCAAATTTCAAAGCGCCCTCAGCCGCAAATTCCAAAGGCTTTAGCCTGCCAAAGTTAAAACTGCCAAAATTTGATCGCGGCGCGTTTGAATTTGGCGAAATAAATAGCGCATCAGTGAAAGCCAGACTCGCGAGCACAACCAAAGCCCTTTCAGCTAAAGCTGCAAGCTTTAAGAGCCTTATCGGCTCAAGCAAAGCGGCTACGCCGCCCACGACAAGCCCAGCTATTCCTAAACTAAGAGGCTTCTCAAAAGTCGAATCTGGCCCCCAGAGCACAGTCTTGAGCACTTCAATTGCCCGGGTATCAGAAAGACTCGGGAGCGTTGGCCTCTCAGATAAATTCAAGGCGCTGAGCCATTCTTTTAAACGAAAAACACCCCAGCTTAGCCCTGACGCAAGCCTATTTGATAAATTTTTAGCCCACCCTTTTGCTCCCCTTACTTTTGGGCTAGGCGCTTTATTCATCTTTTTAGGTTTTTCGAGACCAAAGTCACACATTATGAACAACTTAGCCGATTAATTTTACAATTATATCTTTCTTAGGTGCTTGACTCTCAGGCTGCATTTCCCACATTGCAGTTGTAGAGTTTTAGAGAGTTTTTATGACTGACACCGGCGAAGCCATTATCATTGATAGCACTGACGCTAGCTTTATGGCAGATGTTGTCGAAGCTAGCAAAACAATACCTGTCGTGGTTGATTTTTGGGCCCCATGGTGCGGCCCCTGCAAACAACTGATGCCAGCCCTTGAGCGCGCGGTTAAAGCGAATGGCAGCGTCAAAATGGTCAAAATTAATATTGACGAAAACAATGCCGTAGCAGGCCAGATGGGCGTAAAATCAATTCCTGCTGTTTTTGCCTTCAAAGATGGCCAGCCTGTCGATGGCTTTATGGGCGGTCAGCCTGAAAGCGAGCTGAATAAGTTTTTGGGGCGCCTAACGGGCGATAGCGACCCTGTCGCCGAGGCAGCTCAACTGGCCGAGCGCGCCAAAGATAGCCTTGCGGCGGGTGATCCTGGCGGGGCGGCGCAAGATTACGCGCAAGCCCTAAAGCTTGATGATAATAATGCCGAAGCGCGCGCAGGATTGGCCCGTATCTATATTGATAGTGGCAATGACGCGGGCGCGAAGGCCTTAATCAACAGCACGCCCGAGGGCCAAGAAAGTCATCCCGAGATAGCCGCGGTGCGCTCAGGCCTGACCCTGACAGAAAAACCTGTTGCCGATGACAAAACGGCTGCCCTAATTGAAGCCGTGAAGGTCGCGCCTGATGATTTAGATGCGCGCCTTGCGCTCGCCAAAGCCTTAGCTGGGGGTGGGCGCAACGCCGAAGCCGTGGATCACTTGCTCTATTCCATTCAAAAGAACCGCGCCTATAAGAACGAGGCGGCGCGTATGTTCCTTTTGACAATCTTTGAAGCCGAAGGCGTAGAATCGGCAGTGTCCATTGAGGGACGCCGCCGCCTCTCCTCTATCCTCTTTGCTTAGAGATTTAATCACGCATGAGTAGCCACTATAAAGCCCTAACCCGCCGCACAAATCCTGAGATAATTCCTATATTTCCGCTGAGTGGGGCCGTGATGCTACCAGCCTGTGACTTGCCACTCACAATTTTTGAACCCCGCTACCTCAACATGATTGATGACGCGCTAAAATCTGATCGCTTGATAGGTATGATTCAAACAGAAGAGGATAGTTTAGCTCAAATTGGCGGGCTGGGCCGTATCTCCCAATTTGCCGAACAAGAAGATGGCCGACACCTGATTGTCTTGAAGGGCCTTAAGCGCTTTCGTATTCTCTCTGAACCCAAAGTATCAACGCCTTATCGACAAGCCTGCATCAGCTTTGAAGGATTTGAAGACGATGCGGAGCTACATACCGCCAAAAAAGACTTGGAAGCCATGTCCGAATCAAGCCGCAGTGAACGCGCAGCCCTAACCGTTGCGATGAAGGCTTTGGCCAAAAAACTTGGCGTGCAAGTGGATTGGGACGGACTCTCCGAAATTCCGATGCCGCTACTGATCAATCAAACCACAATGATAAGCCCCTTTGCGCCAGAGGATAAGCAATCTCTGCTCGAAGCCATAACAACTGATGAGCGCCGCAAGCTGTTAACGGGTCTGCTACACCTTTACGCCAGCAAGGATATGGGGCAAGCTAATCCTCCAAGCTGAACAATTAGGACGATATCCCATGGCCAAAGACATGAGCGGTAAAGACACCCCCAAACAAATTATCGACCCGAAAATGCTCAGCGCGCTGGTTTGCCCTAAGACCCGCAGTGCTTTGACGTTTGATTCAGCGGCCAATGAGCTGATAAGCAAAAAGGCCAAGCTCGCTTATCCGATACGTGAAGGCGTGCCGATTATGCTGATAGAAGAAGCCCGCCAGCTTGACTAAAGCCCGCCCCGTTCCCACCTAGGGGAAAAGACGGAGTTTATATGCAACATCACGATTATGCAGATGCCAGCAAATGGCGGGGGACAACCATCCTCACCGTGCGCAAGAACGGCAAAGTCGTCGTTGTCGGCGATGGCCAAGTCAGCGCCGGCAATACGGTGATGAAATCGGGCGCGCGCAAGGTACGCCGCCTTGCTGGCGGAAATGTTATTACAGGCTTTGCCGGCGCGACCGCAGATGCCTTTGCCTTACTCGAGCGTCTTGAAGCCAAGCTGGAGCAATATCCAACGCAGCTTGCCCGCGCTTGCGTGGAACTGGCCAAGGATTGGCGCACGGATAAATATCTGCGTCAGCTTCAGGCCATGATGATTGTGGCGGATAAAAACGAGACATTTGTGCTGACAGGTAATGGCGATGTGGTCGAGCCAGATAAGCTTGAAACAGGTAGCGGCATTACCGCAATTGGCAGCGGCGGTAACTTTGCGCTCTCAGCCGCCCTCGCGATGGATGAATATGAAAAAGACGCCGAAACCCTCGCACGCAAAGCAATGAAAATTGCTGATAAAATATGCGTTTTCACCAATAACAACCTCACCCTTGAAAGCTTAGACACGAAATAACGTTTTAGGCTTTTCATTCTGTTCACATTAGGTTAGGCCACGGCGTCTTAATTACGCCCATACTTTGCAAAAAGGCCTGTCATGTTTGAAAATCTCGCGCCGCGTCCCACGGATCCTATCATGGCGATCATGGAAAAATGTAAAGCCGATACGCGCGCTGAAAAAATTGATTTGGGCGTTGGCGTTTATAAAGACGCCGCAGGCCAGACAGTCATTCTAGAGTCTGTCAAAAAAGCCGAAGCGCTATGGGGCGCAGAAGAAACCACTAAAAGCTATGTTGGCACCGTCGGCAACCAAGATTTCTGCCAAGATATGCTCGAGCTTATGCTGGGCAAAGACAATCCTGCGATTACCGAAGGCCGCATTGGCGCGGCGCAAGCAGCTGGCGGATCTGGCGCGCTACGTCTTGGCGCAGAGCTGCTTGCTGTTGTCGCCCCTAATGCCACCGTTTGGGCCAGCAATCCAACTTGGGCCAACCATATACCGCTCATTTCAAGTGCGGGCCTAAAAATGGATAGCTATCCTTATTATAACCGCGAAACTTTGGGCGTTGATTTTGAAGATATGCTCAGCCACTTAAATGACAAAGCCGCCCGCGGTGATGTCGTCCTGCTCCATGGCTGCTGCCACAACCCAACGGGCGCAGACTTGTCCCCCGCGCAATGGGATGAGCTTGCTGGATTTATGCTCCAACGCGGGCTAACCCCTTATGTGGATTTGGCATATTTTGGGCTTGGCCGCGGCATGAGCGAGGACACTTATGGACTGCGCAAGCTTGTGGCGACTGTGCCAGAAGTTCTGCTCGCAGCGAGCTGCTCTAAAAACTTTGCGCTTTACCGTGAGCGCGTCGGCCTTGTTGCCGCAATTACGGCGACGGCTGATAAATCCGCGATTGCGCGCAGCCAATTTGGCGCGATACAGCGCAAAATCATCTCTATGCCCCCTGATCACGGCGCCGCTATCGTCACGCGTATCTTGCGCGACGAACCGCTTCGTAAACTGTGGATTTCCGAACTGGACGCCATGCGTGAGCGTATGCTCGGCCTTCGCGCGCAATTATCTGACGCGCTCAATGTTCAAGGCGGAGAAACCATGGCTGCGGCGGTGAAAAACCAAAACGGCATGTTCTCAACCCTGCCGCTTTCAAAAGAGCAAGCCGAAGCCCTGCGCAGTGAACATGCTGTTTACCTGATGAACTCAGGCCGCATCAATATTGCGGGTGCCAATAGCGAAAACATCCCAAGATTGGCTGAGGCTATTTTAGCGGTTATTTAGACTCGCCTAGTCAATCACAAAATCCTCGGGGCGGTAGCCTGGGTCAGGATATTGCGGGTTGATACCTTCTAATTTCTCTTTGACAATCGTGCTAATAATCGCCCCGCGTGTGGCACGGTTGTCAGACGGAATAACGTGCCACGGCGCATGATCCGTTGAGGTCTTTTGCACCATGGTCTCGTAAGCGCTCATAAAGTCAGGCCAGAGCTTGCGGTCTTCCAAATCCCCCGGATTAAATTTCCAGCGCTTATTGGGCTTAATTAAGCGGTCCGCGAGGCGTTCGCCTTGGGTCTCGCGCGAGATGTGAAGCATAAATTTTAAAACCGTCGTGCCGTTTTGCGTGAGATGCTTTTCAAAATTATTGATCTGCTCATAGCGCTGCTCCACAGCTTCGGGGGAAACAAAGCCGCGCACTTTAACCACTAAAACATCCTCGTAATGAGAGCGGTTAAAGACCGTAATGTTTCCCTTTTTCGGACAGACATTATGGATACGCCAGAGATAATCTTGAGCGAGCTCATTCTTGGTGGGAGATTTAAAGCTGGCGACATTGACATTAAGCGGCGGGGTGCGGTGGAAAATCGCCGAGGTCGTCCCGTCCTTGCCAGAAGTGTCCATGCCTTGCAGCACAATCAGCAGGCTTCGATCCGCCTCCCCGTAAAGCCTATGAGCCAGCTCGGAGACTTCCTTTGCTGCCGCTTTGATATGGGCACGCGCGCCCGCTTTATCGTCAAAGATTTTTACTTTGGTCGGGCATTTTGATAAATCAAAACCAGTGCCGCCTTCGGCTTTAAAACGGGTTGAAAAATCATCCAACATAACTCTCTCCAATTTCATATCTGAGCCTAAGTCTTAGCCCGCGCCCTCGCGCAGCATTTCCAACTCGAGCCATTCTTCTTCGCAGCTTTCGAGCTTACTGCGCATGATATCTAAATCTTTTATGACAAGATTAAAGCCGTCTGGGTCTTTTTTGAAAAAATCTGCATCCGCCAATTTGGCTTCAAGTTTTGTAATATTTTCCTCAAGCGCATCCATTTCTGCAGGCAGCTGCTCAAGGCGGAATTTATGCTTAAAAGACAATTTAGCTTTAGGGGCGCTGGCGACTTTAGCTTCCGCTTGCTGTTCCTTGGCCGCCTGTTCCTTGGCCGACTGTTCCTTGTGCGCTTTCTTGCGCGCCTGCACCCCAAAGCCGCGCTGGGCAATCATATCGGAATAGCCCCCGGCATAAAGTTGCCAGCGCCCATCGCCCTCATATCCCAGCGTGCGCGTGACGGTGCGGTCCAGAAAATCTCTATCATGGCTAACGACTACGACGGTGCCTTTATAATCAGCAACGAGTTCTTGGAGCAGATCAAGCGTTTCCAAATCCAAATCATTGGTCGGCTCATCCAAAACAAGGAAATTACTCGGCAAGCGCAGACCGCGCGCAAGTTGCAGGCGACCCCGCTCCCCGCCTGAGAGCGCATGAAGCGGCGTTCGGGCTTGTTCTGGCAGGAATAAAAAGTCTTTCATATAGCGCATCACATGGACGGAATTATCCCCGACCATCACCTTGTCCCCGCCATTATCCGTCATGGCCTCAGCCAGCGTCCAGTTAGGGTCAAGCGTCTCGCGCTTTTGATCGACAATGAGCGGCTCAAGATTTACGCCCAGCTCAACGCGCCCGCTATCGGCTTCCATCTGGCCCATAATAATTTTTAGCAATGTCGTCTTGCCCGAGCCATTAGGCCCGACAATGCCGAGCCTGTCCCCGCGCGTGACTTTGAGAGAGACATCATCAATCACCGTGCGCCCATCAAAAGCCTTGGACACATTTTCAAGCTTGGCCACGGACTTACCAGAGGAACGTCCCTCAGTCACCGAAATGGCCGCCGTGCCCTGCACTTGTTTCTGGTCACGCACTTGTTGGCGCAAACCAGCCAGCTCTTTGACGCGGCGCACATTACGTTTGCGCCGCCCGCTCACCCCGTGAACAATCCAATGCTGCTCGCGGTGAATTTTGCGGTCGAGCTTGTGACGGTCTAGCTCTTCTTGTTCGAGGAAATTATCACGCCAATCTTCAAAATGGGCAAAGCTCTTATCAAGACTGCGCGTCTCGCCGCGGTCCATCCAAATCGTGCGGCGCGAGAGGTTTTCCAAAAAGCGCCTATCATGGGAGATTAAGAGCAAGGCCGAAGAACTTTGCGCCAGCTCCCCTTCGAGCCATTCAATAGCGGGCAAGTCCAAATGGTTGGTTGGCTCGTCCAGCATGAGCACGTCTGGCTCAGGCGCGAGGGTGCGGGCCAGCGCAGCGCGGCGCATTTCCCCGCCCGACATCACGCGCGGATCTTCATCCCCCGTGAGGCCAAGCGCATCGAGCAAATAAGGAATGCGAAAGCCATCATCCGCGCCAACAAGCCCCGCCTCAATATAAGACCGCGCCGTTTCAAAGGCGGATAAATCTGGCTCTTGCGGCAGATATCTTATTGTCGTTCCGGGCTGCACAAAGCGCGTGCCATCATCAGGTTCAATCAGGCCTGCCGCAATTTTAAGCAATGTCGACTTTCCAGAACCATTTCGCCCGACAAGACATAGCCGCTCACGCGCCATGACCGAGAGCTCTGCCCCTTCAAGCAAAGGCGTTGTCCCAAAGGTGAGCTGTATATTGGCTAATGTTAAAAGCGGGCGGGCCATAATGTCTCTTAGTGTCTTAGGCCACTGTCTAGGCTATGGGCCGCGAAGTTCAAGCCTTTCATCGCGCTAATCCACAGCTGCGACACAAGATAAATTGCGCCCGCCCTTATTCACCCCTATAGCAATCTCATGATAGCCGAACTTGGACATTTTACGCTGATATTGGCCTTGCTTACCGCTTTGGCGCAAGGTGTGTTCCCGCTTCTAGGCGCGCAAAAAAGTCACGATGATTTAATGGCCTTGGGCGACCGCCTCGCGCGGCTCACATTTGTCCTTATCGCGCTTAGCTTTGCGGCCTTAACATGGGCCTTTATAACTTCGGACTTTAGTGTGAAGCTCGCGGCCACCCATTCGCATACGGCCAAGCCTTTTATTTATAAAATATCAGGCGTGTGGGGCAATCATGAAGGCTCTATCTTGCTTTGGACGCTAATGCTTGCGCTTTACGGGGCTGCAATTCCTGCCTTTGGAAAGACCCTGCCCGTAAGCCTAAAAGCGCGCGCACTCGCCATACAAGGCCTGCTCACATTTGGCTTTCTGGCCTTTATTCTTTTCACGTCTAATCCTTTTGAGCGCTTAGACCCTATGCCTATTAACGGGCTGGGACTGAACCCACTGCTCCAAGACCCCGGCCTCGCGATACATCCGCCTTTGCTTTATATGGGCTATGTTGGATTTTCCGTGGCGTTTTCTTTCTCAGTCGCAGCCCTGATAGAGGGGCGCGTTGATGCCCTATGGGCGCGCTGGCTACGCCCTTGGGTTTTATTTGCATGGAGTTTTCTTACCCTTGGTATCACCATGGGCTCCATTTGGGCCTATTATGAGCTCGGCTGGGGCGGCTGGTGGATGTGGGATCCCGTCGAGAATGTTTCCTTCATGCCGTGGCTGGCCGGCACAGCTTTACTCCATTCTATATTGGTTTTAGGCACGCGCCACCAGCTCGCAACTTGGACGGTTCTGCTCGGCATTAGCGCCTTCTCGCTTAGCCTTATCGGCACCTTTGTCGTGCGCTCTGGTGTGCTGGTCAGTGTCCATGCTTTCGCCGTTGATCCGGCGCGCGGAGTCTTTATCTTAGCCTTGCTGCTCGCGGCAACAGGCGGGGCGCTAGGGCTTTATGCGCTTAGAGCCAAGACCTTAAAAGGCGCTAATGGCTACGAGATTATCTCGCGGCAAGGCGGGCTTGTTTTAAATAATCTACTTTTAATCACCGCCACAGCCACCGTCTTTCTCGGTACATTTTATCCGCTCTTTATGGACGCGCTGACGGGCGAGAAAATCACCGTAGCCAAACCTTATTTTGATCTGACCTTTGCCCCGATTATGATGCTGCTGATAGTCTTTATGGGCGCGGCGCCATTGCTAAAATGGTCAGGCGATAGTCTTGGCAGCCTAAAAGGCTTTGCCGTTAAAGCCGTCCTGCCGCTTTTGTTTATAATCGTCGCCACGGCCCTTTTTGGAAAATCGGTTTTAGGCGGACTTGGCTTTGCCCTCGCCTTCTATTTGGCAGCGGGCACAATTGCGGCCTTTGCTCGCCGCAGCCAAGGCTTTCAAACATGGCGCGCTCAGCCCGCCGCGACTTATGGTTTTGTACTCGCCCATCTAGGCATGGCGGTTTTCACAGCGGGCGTCACGGCCATGTCCATCTGGGCGAAAGACGATATAGGCAGGCTTAAAATCGGCGAGAGCCTGACCCTAGGCGCTTATGAATTTACCTTGCAATCCGCGGCCCCCGGCGCGCGCGAGAATTACCAATTCCTTGGTGCCCAAATTTCGGTGAAGCATCAGAATAAGGCGCTAAAATCTCTACAGAGTGAGCAGCGCTTCTATCCTGTACGCGACATGATAACAACGGAGGCAGGTTTTCACTTTAGTCCTACATCCACCGTCTTTGCCGCGATTGGGGAAGGTAATGTGCGAGACGGCTTTATCCTGCGCGCCAATATTCATCCCTATGTCACATGGATTTGGCTGGGGGCCTTGCTCATGGCATTGGCGGGCTTTGTATCGCTCTGTGATAAACGGCTGCGCTTTGGCAAAGATGAGCCGTCTCCATGATACGCGCCCTCATACCCTTGCTCATTTTCTTAGGGCTCGGCGCGCTCTTTGCGGTTGGGCTGACAAAAGACCCCAGCAAGCTGCCCTCTGAGCTTATCAATCAACCCGTTCCTGTCTTTTCTCTAACTGAGCTCTATGATGCTAAGAAAGAGATAGACGAGACCATATTTAAGGGCCGCGTGAGCCTGCTCAATGTCTTTGGTTCCTGGTGTACGGCTTGCCTTGTAGAGCATCCCCTACTCATGAGGGCAGCCGCGCGCAAAGACGTGCTTATCATCGGCATGGATTGGCGCGATAGGCGCGAGGACGGGCAGGCTTGGCTGGAGCAGCATGGCAATCCTTATAGCGAGATTATCTTTGACGAAGCCAGCGAGCTGGCCATTAAGCTGGGCGTCACGGGCGCGCCAGAGAGCTTTATCATCGATAAGGCTGGCTATATTCGCTATAAGCACACAGGCATCATCACGTCCGAAATTTGGCACCAAAAATTGCTCCCGCTCATCGAGACGCTTAAGGTGGAATGATGCGGTTTTTATACGCTATATTTTTTGCGCTACTTCTCTGCGGTTCCGCCGTAGCGCAGCTATCAAATACTGAAATTAACGCCAAGACGCGCGAGGTCAGCCGCGCCCTGCGCTGCGTTGTATGTCAGAATCAAAGCATTGACGAATCCGATGCCCCGCTCGCGGCGGATATGCGCCGCCTCGTACGGCGCCAAATCAGCGAAGGCAAAAGCGAAGATGAGGTCATTGCCTATATGCGGCAAACTTATGGCGATTATGTTTTGTTAAAGCCGCCCGTTCAGCGCAACACATTCTTGCTCTGGTTCGCTCCGCTCCTCTTGCTCTTGGGCGTTTTAATTTGGTTTATCCGCGCAAGCAAAATTCAAGAGGATTAGGCGCCCCGATAACTTATTCGGGCTTATCGAGCAGATTATCAAAGCGCTCTGCCAGATCATCTTTATCTATATCGGTGATTGTCTCGGCCTTAACGGCGGGCGCAGCTTCAGCGGTCTCGGCTTTTACATCAGATAACACAGGCCGGCGCACAGCCCCGCTTTCAAAGCGCGGATGAATTAACTCGCCATCTTTGCCAAAGGTAAAGACCAGACGCCGCCAATCTTGATTATTGTAATCAAAGGCAGTCCCGCTTGGATCTAAATCAGACCAGTCAGGTTCAGATGGCGCTGTGGCCGCGCGCTCGAGCCATATACGCGAGTCTTGTGAATTTTTCAGCATAGCTTCCGCCTTTGAAGCGAGGAGGCAAACCCGCGCGGACACATCTTCATCACTCACAAGCGGGCTTAAAGCCGACCAAGCATTTACGCCATCACCGGCCAGCATAGCTTCTTCCGCTTGGAGTAAAACTGTCTCGCGGTGAGAGGGGTTGGCTTTATAAAGGGCGCGCAATTGCTTGGCGCGTATTTTATCACTCTCGCCTGCAAACAAATCCCGGTAAGCTAGCGACAAAGCAGGATGGGGGGCTTTTACCCAAGCCTTCTCTATAAGCTGAGCGGCCTTTTTCACGCCGCCTTTACTCGCTAGTAATTTGGCTGCGAGCGCAACGGCGGGAGAAAATTCAGGAACGGATTGCGCCACGCTGGCGGCAATATCCATGGCCTTATCCGTCTGCCCGCTATCACTAAGGGCGTCTGCCTGCGCTGTTTGCAGAACCGCTGCGCGGCGGCGGGCGATATCGCGCTCAACATGCTTGCGCTTTTCACCGAGCTCTAAGGTCTCATGCGCGGCGCCCCATTGATGGTCTGAAACTTGTGCTTGGAATAAAACATCAAAAGCCCAGCGCGCATTTTTATTCTCATCATAGGCTTTGCGTGCCTGCGTAATTGCTCCGTTAAGGTCGCCATTTTCCAATAATAATTGCGCGAGGCCGCGCTGGCCTATCGCTTCAGTTCGGCTGGAATCCAGCATAGCGGTAAATTGGGCAATGGCTTCTGCGGTATCACCACTCGCCTGCGCGGCTTGCGCGCTAATTATGCGGCCTAAATCTGGACTGCTCATAAGATTTCGCGCCTTTTCTGATTTTTTGCGCGCCTTTGAGCTATCCCCTTCCGCCCCTGCAATCAGGGCCTCTTCCATCGCATCAAGCGCTTGGTTGCGGCGGCGCATCCCGACGCCCGATTTAACGCGGCGCGGCAGGCGCCACAGCCAGCCGATGAAAGACCAAATACCAATAATGGCGGCCAGTAGCGCCGTCCCGATTAAAATCACCGCCTGCCATGTCAGCTCAAGCGTATTAAAGGCAAGCAGCCCCGTATCCGCAGTAGAATTGAGCACTAGCTTGGTATCATCCCCAATATAGAGCAGCAGCCCCGCGAGGAGTGCAAAGAAGATTAAAAATGCAATGACATAACGGGTCATGAAATATCCTTATGGCGTGAGAGCAGCGCGCCAAGCCTGCCCTGCAGAACGGAGTTGAGAGGGAAGTCTGTCAAATTTAGACGCTGCAGCCTCCAAATCATTCTTTTCCAAATCCAGCTTAATGCCCTCAATCAGGTTTTCGGGGTCATCTTCGCTTCGAACAGAAATATGTTTATTTAATGTCCGTTTTGTCCAGCTCTCGCTTTTATTCATGCCTGCAAGTGCGGCGCGAATATCTGCCTCTGGGAAAGCCGGTAGCGCAAAGCTCGCCGCTTGCGCGGGCGCATCTATGATAACATCGGCCTTGATGCCATTCGCTAAAGCGTCATCTATTTTTAAAGATAGCTCAGCTTGGCGCTCATATAAGTCTTGCAAGGCGGCCTGATTATCCTGCTCAGGCGCGGCGCTTTCAAGGGCTGTAAGACGCTGTGTTATGTCTGATAAATCCAGCGCGGTCGAGCCTTCCCCTTGCAGGGCTTCCAGCCGCGCGATGAGCGCTTCATCAATGACAGGGGCGGCTGCATTTTCGCCCGCCTGTTCCAAGGCTTCAATCCTCGTGAGGAGCGGGGATAAATCGGCGGGCGCGGGCGCGGCTTGCTTTTGCAATTTTAAAATCTGTGCTTTAAACGCTTTATTATCGCGCGCGAGCGCATCGAGTGAGCCGTTGACGCCTGACAAATCGGTCTGAACGACAGGGGATGCTGGCGTAAGACGCGGGCCTAGAAACGTTCCGCCCACCGCGCCGCCTAGGGCCGCGAGTATCATTCCTACAATTAAGGACTTAATCCCAACCCCCTTGCGCGGGGTTTCATCAAGCTGCTCATCCGCAGACAGACCGTCCTCTTCTTCCAGCGGCACATCATCAATATCGTCATCGGAAATCATAGCCTACCCTACACCGCCTCTTGGGGGGCGAGCAAGTCCAGCATTGCAGCTTCATTTGGGGCCTTGGCGATGAGGCGGGCCTGCGCTTTTAAATTTCCAAGCGCCGCATCTGTCGCCTTGCTTATGGAAAGAATAGTAACGCCCGTCAGGTCAGGCTTTAAGCTCGCCAGTGATTTTGCCGCTAGGGGCGAGTAAAGCGCGAGGTAATTGAGCTTAGATAGGTCAATATTTGGCAGCTTATCCACGGGAGCCGAGCGGTAATAAAGATCGCGCCGCGCCTGATAGCCCGCAGCCCTTAGGTCTTCCGTAATAGAGCCGCGCACATGCACGCCCGCGCAATGAATGATCGGGGTTGAGGCGCTCACGCTTGACCGCACCAAAGCCGTGATATCTTCGGAAGTGCCATCTGCTGAGTTTACATTTTCAAACCCCGCCTTTCGGGCCTGTTCGGCCGTTTGCGCGCCAACGGTAATGACGGGCCAATGGCGCGCATCCGTGAGCTCGCAAAAAGCGCTAATCCCGTTAGAAGATGTGAAAATCAGCACAGCATCCTGGGGCGGAATTTCGGGCATATGTTCTGGCGGGCTCACCCAAAGCAGCGGCGCTATGGCCGCAGCCAGCCCCAAATGCGCAAAGGCTTGCGCGCTTTTATGCGCCAGCGGGAGCGTCCGCGTAATCCAAATCGTCTCTGGCATTTACGCCTCGTCCCATAAAATACGATCGCCGATATCGCGGCGAATGTCTTCCCCTAATTGCAGACCTAGCGTGCCTGCGCTTTGAGGGCTCGCCGCATCAAGACGCTTTTCACAGCCCAGCCGCAAGGAGCCATCAGTAGCTAAAACTTCGCCGCGAAAATATAACTGGCCCTTGTGCATTTCAGCGAGCGCGGCGATCGGCGTGCGGCAAGAGCCATCTAAGGCCCGCAAAAAGGCGCGCTCAGCCGCAATGGCAATCTGCGTGGGCACGTGATTAAGCGAAGAGACTGCCTCGGCGCATTCCGTATCGCTCTGTCGAATTTCGATACCAATGGCCCCTTGGGCGGGGGCAGGCAGCATAAGCTCTGGTGCAATGGCTTCGGTGATGACCTCTTCTTGGCCAAGACGCTTTAGCCCCGCACAGGCCAAGAAGGTCGCGTCAAACTCGCCTTGCTCTAATTTTTCAAGCCTTGTGCCAACATTGCCGCGCAGCAGTGTAAATGTGATATCAGGGCGCAGTGCGGCGATCTGCGCGCGGCGGCGAATAGAGGCGGACCCCACCACAGCGCCTTGGGGCAAATCCATCAATGTCTTGGCTTTATTAGAAATAAAAGCATCACGCGGGTCAGCGCGCTCTAGCACGGCACCAATGGTGAGCCCGTCTTGATGTAGGGTTGGTACATCTTTCATTGAATGCACCGCGAGATCGACGCGCTCGCTAAGCAGGGCCTCCTCAAGTTCTTTGGTGAACAGGCCTTTCCCGCCAAAATGTTTAAGGTCGCCTTTGATCGTATCTCCGGAGGTTTTGAGGATTTCAATCTCGGCCTGACGCGGTAATAAGCTTTGCACTAATCGCGCTTGATAGAGCGCCAGAGGCGAGCCGCGGGTTCCAATGATAAGCTTGCGTTGCATCGCGGCGCGTTCCTCCTTATGTGGTGTCTATGGCCATAACGACTCTGCAATCTCCTGTCCAAGATAAAGCGCTCATTCTAGGCATAGAATCCAGCTGCGATGAAACCGCCGCCTCTGTTTTAGCGCGCGAGCCTGACGGAACGCTGAATGTGATGTCATCTATCATTGCCAGCCAAGACGCAGCCCACGCCCCTTATGGCGGGGTTGTACCTGAAATTGCCGCCCGCGCCCATATGCTGAAACTAGAAAGCATTATTGACCGCGCCGTCACCAAGGCCAAAGTCGATTACGCAGATTTATCCGCCATTGCCGCGACCTCTGGCCCGGGGCTGATTGGCGGGGTCATTGCTGGTCTGATGAGCGCTAAGGGCCTTGCCATGTCACTGGATATCCCGCTCATAGCCGTAAATCACCTTGAAGGCCACGCCCTCTCCCCGCGCCTCGCTGGAGCTTGCGAATTTCCTTATCTGCTTTTGCTGATTTCAGGCGGGCATACGCAGCTACTCTCGGTCAAAGGCCTTGGCGATTATCAACGCCTTGGCAGCACGGTGGATGATGCGGCGGGCGAAGCTTTTGACAAAACGGCCAAAGTTATGGGGCTAGGTTTTCCCGGCGGGCCCAATGTTGAGCGCACCGCCAAGTCAGGCGACCCTAAAGCCGTAAAACTCCCCCGCCCCTTTTACGGCAAAGATCATGCGGACTTTTCCTTTGCAGGACTAAAAACCGCTGTCGCGCGCGCTTATGAGGCTAGCGAAAAGTCACCCAAGGCCAAAGCCGATATCGCGGCGAGTTTCCAGCAAACGGTTTGTGAGGTTCTGGCTGAGCGCACGGCGCGCGCTATGGCGCTCTACCGCAAAGATATTGGCGCGGGCCCCGATAGCCCGCAGCGCTTTGTTGTGGCTGGCGGGGTGGCCGCTAATAGCCAAATTCGCAGCGCGCTTGATCATTTATGCGCGGCGCAAAACTTCTCGCTCCTCGCTCCGCCATTAAAATTCTGCACAGATAATGCCGCGATGATTGCCCTCGTAGGCGCGGAACATTATGTACGCGGGAATTTCAGCGACATGGATGTACGCGCACGTCCACGCTGGCCCCTTGACGCAGTGAGCGCGAATGATAATCCAGCCAGTGGATTTGGGAAAAAGGGTCCAAAATCATGACCGACTTTCAAAATATAGGCGTCATTGGCGCGGGCGCTTGGGGCACGGCTCTTGCGCAAACCCTTGCAAGTGCAGGCCGCGATGTCACGCTTTGGGCCTTTGAAGAAAATTGCGCGGCAGCCATTAATGACAGGCGAGAAAACTCGCATTTTCTCGCAGGTGTAAAATTAAATAAGGCGATTCGCGCAACATCAGATATTACTCAGCTAGGCGAAATGGATGCGGTACTCTCTGTTGCGCCGGCCCAGCATACCCGCGCCATATTATCAAATTTCGCGCCCGCCGCCCGCGCGGGGTTGCCCGTTATGCTTTGTTCTAAAGGCATTGAAATTACGAGCGGCAAATTTATGTCAGATGTGCTGGCCGAAGTAATGCCTAACGCGGTGCCGGCCGTTCTTTCAGGGCCAAGTTTTGCCATTGATGTGGCGAAGGGCTTGCCAACAGCGGTTACGCTGGCCTGCGAGGATGCAGAGATTGGCGCCGCGCTGTTGGCTGCTATCGCAGCGCCGACCTTTAGGCCTTATCTATCGACCGATGTTCTGGGTGCTGAAATTGGCGGAGCGGTTAAAAATGTGCTCGCTCTGGTCTGCGGGATTGTTCTGGGCAAAGAGCTGGGACGTTCGGCCCATGCCGCAATTATTGCGCGCGGATTTGCAGAGATGACACGGCTAGGCGTGGCAATGGGCGCGCAGGCTGAAACCCTCACAGGGCTTTGCGGACTGGGCGACCTCGTCCTGACCTGCTCGAGCGAGCAATCGCGCAATATGTCCTGCGGTCTTGCTATGGGACGCGGGCAGAGCCTTAAAGAGATCATGGCAAGCCGAAAAGAAGTTACAGAAGGCGTGGCCAGCGCGCCGGCGCTTAAAGCCCTCGCGATACGCCACAAAGTTGATATGCCCATTTGCACAGCCATGGCCGATATTATTGCGGGCGAGATGGATATTGACCGCGCCATTACCGCGCTTTTATCACGTGAATATAAAGTGGAGAATTGATATGAAATTTATGATTTACACCGAAGACAAGCCAGACAGTCTTGCCATTCGTCAGGCCAGCCGCGAGGCGCATATTGAATGGCTCTATGGCCCCAGCGACATTAAAATTGATATAGCTGGACCTTGGCTGGATGATGAAGGGGTTATGCGCGGAAGCATGCTTGTGGTCGATGCTGAAAACAAGCAAGCGGTTTTGGATTGGATTACGCAAGACCCTTACCGCGCCGCGGGGCTAACCGCCGCCGTCACAATTAACGCCTATCATTGGGTTATCGGCGCGCCCGATTAAGGTTTGTCTTAAAAATGACTCACGCAGTCATATTGCAACACAAAGCACAATTTCTGAGGCCAAATAAACCTCTTAATTTTCATTAAGAAATGCGAAACTTAACTTTAACGCAGGCGTGGTAAAGAGAATCACACGAGGCTATGCAAATCATCACTTAGCCTCAC
>CALKIX010000020.1 GCA_937995665.1 uncultured Hellea sp.
TGCAGCATGTGACGTTTCATTCTGATCTTGTTAATGAGGAGCTTTTCCAAGACGGCACGATGTTTGATGGCTCATCGATACAGGGCTGGAAGGATATTAACGAATCCGACATAGTGCTGCTGCCTGATGCCTCCACGGCGCAGCTTGACCCCTTTTATCAGCAAGATACGCTGGCGCTGTTTTGCGACGTCATAGAGCCTGAAACGGGCGAGGCTTATAATCGCGATCCGCGCGGCACGGCCAAAGCGGCGGAGACCTATATGCGCAAAGCCAAGGTCGGTGATGAGGTTTATTTTGGCCCCGAAGCGGAGTTCTTTGTTTTTGATGATGTGCGCTGGGATACAAGCCCCCATAAGACGGGCTATTCGATAGATTCCACCGAGCTGCCGCAAAATACGGGCACGCAATATCCTAGCGGGAATATGGGCCACCGCCCGGGCCCCAAAGGCGGATACTTCCCCGTCCCGCCCGTCGATAGCCAGCAAGATATGCGCAGCGAGATGCTCTCTATTATGGAAGAGCTTGGCTTGCGCCCCGAAAAGCATCACCACGAGGTCGCCCCCGCCCAGCATGAGCTTGGCATGAAATTCGACACGCTTTTGCCTATGGCCGATAATATGCAGCTCTATAAATATATCGTGCATAATGTCGCTCATGCTTATGGCAAGACGGCGACCTTTATGCCCAAGCCGATGCACAATGATAATGGCACGGGCATGCATGTGCATATGTCGATTTGGAAAGATAAAAAGCCCCTCTTTGCGGGCGATCAATATGCGGGGCTGTCCCAGCAATGTCTTTATTATATTGGCGGGATTATTAAGCATGCCCGCGCGATTAATGCTTTTTCTAATGCCTCGACCAATAGCTATAAGCGACTCGTGCCGGGCTTTGAAGCGCCGGTGATGCTGGCCTATTCCTCGCGTAACCGCTCGGCCTCTATTCGGATTCCGTGGACGGCCTCGGCGGCGGGTAAACGCCTTGAAGCGCGCTTTCCTGATCCGGCCGGTAATCCGTACTTAACTTATACGGCGCTGCTTATGGCGGGGCTGGACGGGATTAAAAATAAAATCGATCCGGGCGAGCCGATGGATATGGATCTATATGCGCTCTCCCCTGATGAAGCGGCGGATATCCCCCAAGTCTGCGGCTCGCTTTATGAGGCATTGGCCGCGCTGGATAGCGACCGTGATTTCCTCACCGCGGGCGGGGTTTTTGATGATGACCAGATTAACGCCTATATCAACCTCAAGATGGAAGAGGTTCACCGCGTGAGCATGCATCCCCACCCCGTCGAATTTGATCTTTATTATAAGTGCTAGGGGAGGGTTTTTTCGGCGCAATAAAAAAACCCCGCACCTTGAAAAAGATACGGGGTTTATATTGTCTCTTTGCGAGAGGCTTACTTGATGTTGAGCATCTCAGCATATTTTGGCAATGGCCAAAGCTCATCACTCACAAGACCTTCAAGCGCATCGCCATGCTCGCGAATTTCAAGCATAAGCGGGCAGATTGTGTCTGCGCAGAAACGCATATGCGCCTCAGGCGTTTTAAAGTGCTTGGTGAGCGCCTTCTTAAGCTTGGCAACACCAGCGCTCAGGCCGTTTGCGTGCGCCACTGTTTCCTCAAGCGCTGACGTATCGAGCTCAAGTCCAAGGCTTTCAGCTTCGCCCGCTGCGCCAGACACGCTTGCGATTTGTGCAAGAGCTGCAGGGTAGATTTGCGTTGTGGCCATATCGACAACCAATTTTGCTTCGACTTCGATTGACATGATATATTGCTCAGCCGCAACTTCAAAACGCGCATCAACACCTTTTGCTGACAAAATGTCAGTGCTTGTGAAGAGCTTCACAATGTCTTTGTCTTTATAGTAAGGCAGCGCGTCAGCCGTTGTTGGCAGGTTCAAAAGACCGCGCTTTTCAACCGCTTCTTTATGCCACTTAGCTGAGTAGCCGTCGCCGCCAAAGACAGCCACGCCGTGCTTTTGCATAAGCTCTTGCAAGACAATGACAACAGCTTCTGATTTATTATCTGTTGTGGCCAAAGCCTTTTTAAGACGTGAAGCAATCCAGTCTAGCGAGTCTGCGATCATTGCATTCATAGCGACCAAAGGCGTTGAGACTGTGTTGGATGAGCCGCAAGCGCGGAACTCAAAGCGGTTACCTGTGAAGGCAAATGGGGATGTCCGGTTACGGTCACCTGGGTCAGCCGTAAAGCTAAGAAGCTGCTTAAGACCAAGATCCATTTCTTTGCCTTTAGCTTTCTTGCGAAGCTTGCCATTTTGAATATCTTTGAAAATCGATTCGAGCTGATCGCCAAGATAGACTGATAAGATAGCGGGCGGGGCTTCGTTAGCGCCAAGACGGTGGTCATTAGCCGCTGAAGCAATCACAGCTCTAAGAAGCGGTCCATATTTGTGAACGCCGCGAATAACTGCGCCGCAGAAGAGCAAGAAATTAAGGTTCTGATGCGGCGTGTCACCCGGATCAAGCAAGTTACCTTGCGTTGCGTTACCAACAGACCAGTTCACATGCTTTCCAGAGCCGTTAATGCCGGCAAATGGCTTTTCGTGAAGCAAGCACGCAAAGCCGTGAGCTTTGGCAGTTTGCTGCATCGTTGTCATCATAAGCTGCTGATGGTCAGCGGCGATATTGGCTGACTCATAATAAGGTGCGATTTCGAACTGCCCAGGTGCCACTTCATTATGATGAGTTTTTGCTGGGATACCGAGACGATATAGCTTGTCTTCAAAATCTTGCATGAAGTTTTGAACACGCGTTGGGATCGCGCCAAAATAGTGATCATCAAATTCTTGACCCTTAGCAGGTGCCGCGCCGAATAGCGTACGGCCAGCAAGAAGAAGATCAGGACGTGCATTAACGAAGTTCTGATCAACAAGGAAATATTCCTGCTCAGCACCACATGACGAGCTGACAGTTGCAATTTCTTCCTCACCCATAAGTTCAAGAACTTTGCGCGCTGAACGGTCAACGGCAGCATTGGAGCGCAAGAGAGGTGTTTTAGTATCTAAAGACTCGCCCGTCCATGAGAGGAACACACTTGGGATAACAAGTGTCGCGCCGTTCGCTGTGCGTTGAATGTAAGCTGGGCTTGTAGGGTCCCAAGCTGTGTAGCCGCGCGCTGCATTTGTCGTGCGAAGGCCGCCATTAGGAAAAGATGATCCATCAGGCTCGCCTTTAATCAAAAGCTCGCCAGCAAATTCTGTAATGGCCTTGCCGTCTGTGCTTGAGATAATGAAACCATCATGCTTCTCAGCCGAACGGCCCGTTAGCGGGTAGAAAATATGTGAGAAGAACTTGGCGCCTTTAGAAATCGCCCAGTTTTTCATAGCGGCCGCAACAGGCTCAGCCGCCGCTGGGTCCAAAGTTTCGCCATTCAAAAAGGCCTTTTTAACGGCCTTAAAAGCTGTCTTCGTAAGCACTTCTTCCATTAAAGTAAGTGTAAAGACATCTGTGGCCCAAATATCTTCCAAAGGCTCTGTTGCCTCAACGGGCTCAGCAACACGGTTAGTGATAGCCGAAATAGCTTGCATACGCGCAAAGTTTGAACTCATGATTTCATTCCCTAGGTCTAAATTTTATTCGCCGTTACTCACAGCAGGCATTTATGCCCAGTGCAATAGCGATAGAAGGTGATAAATGGGAGTCTTTTTTTACGCACAAATTTAAGTCATTAAGAAAGAGTTAATGCACATGAATTGTGCGCCCACCTATAGCCGCCTCTATGAAGCTCACTCTAACCCAAGACACACAGAATTGTGCCCTAGATTTGGGCGGAAATTTTAGGACCTATTTTTACTTGCACCCGCGCCCAGTGTCTATATAAGGCGCCACTTCACGGATGCGGTCTGTGGATTGATGTTGGCATGGGGTCAGCACAGTCTTACAGAGCCATCGTAGGTCTCTCACCTTCATGAGAGCCCCGCGCCGCTTCCAAAACATGAAGGACTTAATATGTCTCTCTACGAGCACGTGGTTATCACACGTCCGGACATCTCAGCGGCGCAAGTCGAAGAATTTGTCCAAAATCTAGCGACAAAGATCGAAAATATGGGCGGGTCTGTTGAAGGCGCCGAATATTGGGGTCTGCGCAATCTTGCTTACCGCATGAATAAAAACAGAAAGGCGCATTACAGCCTTTTGAAAGTCAATGCTTTGCCTGACACAATCCACGAAATTGAGCGTCAGCACCGCATTAATGAAGACATTCTACGTTATATGTCTATCCGCGTTGATGAGTTTTCTGAAGACCCATCTCCAATCTTGAAGAAACGCGAAGAGCGCAAGCGCCGCGAAAACCGGGATTAATATCATGGCTGCTAAGAACCAAATCAAAATTGAAAATCTGCCCTCACGGACATCTTTTCACCGCCGCCGCAAGGTCTGTCCTTTCTCTGGCGATAATGGCCTAAAGATCGATTATAAAGATCCTAAAATGTTACAGCGCTATATGTCTGAAAAAGGCAAAATCGCGCCGTCGCGTATCACGGCTGTCTCTCATAAGAAACAACGCGAATTGGCTCGTGCCATTAAGCGTGCCCGTTTCCTTGGGCTTTTGCCCTATGAAGTGAAGTAGGAGTTTATCATGGAAATCATTCTACTTGAACGCATCGAAAAACTCGGCGGCATGGGCGACGTTGTCAACGTCAAGCCTGGCTTTGCCCGTAACTTCCTGCTTCCGCAAGAAAAAGCCCTTCGCGCAACGAAAGCCAATTTGGCCCGTTTCGAAGCTGAGCGCGAATATCTTGAGCAGCGTAATGCTGAAAACCGCGAAAAAGCGGTTGATGCAGGTAAGGCCGTTGATGGCGCCTCTGTTATCGTTATCCGTAAGGCCGGCGATACAGGTCAGCTATACGGCTCAGTCTCTGCGAGAGACATCGCTGAAGAGCTTGCGGATAAAGGCGTTAAGCGCAACATGGTCATCCTTGAAGACCCTATCAAAGCGCTTGGTCTACATGAAGTTAAAGTTCGTCTTCACCCTGAAGTCAGTGTTAGCGTGACGGTCAACGTCGCCCGCACAACGGACGAAGCTGAGCGTCAGGCCAAAGGCGAAGACGTTATCGCAACGCAAGCCGCTGAAGAAGCTGCTGACATCCGCGAAGCCAATCAAGAGCGTGCTGAAAATGCCGTCTCTATGTTTGAAGGCGACGCGCCAGAAGAGTTCACAGCGCCCGATGCAGATACGCCGGAAGCTGACGCGCCGGAAGCTCCAGAAGCGAGTGCAGAAGACGCGTAAGCGCCTTTCATATCAATTTTAAAACCCCGCTCTGAAATACGCAAAGCGGGGTTTTTTATTGAGAAAAATTCTAAGCCTTTTTGGCCTGCACAATATGGCCTTCAATCAAATCCGAGCCGAGCAGTTTCATCGCCTCTAAGCGGTGCAGCCCTTCTTGGAGCACATAACGGTCTTTCCCAAGGCGCACATAAATAGGCCGTTGCAATCCATTCTCTAATATATCTTCCGCTAAAGCTGTGACCTTATCTTCATCCAGGCCTTTTCGCTTGGCTGCGGGGACATAAATTTTATCGACGGGGACATCAACAACGCGCATATAGCTCTCCTTTGGGGCAAGCTAGCGCGCAAAATCCGCTCTGGCAATTAAGCAAATTAAAAGGCTTCATTCTCGGGCAGGAATATTTCGCGCTTACCGCCCGCACCAGATGGACCAATCATACCTTCACTTTCCATACGTTCAATGAGGTCAGCAGCACGGTTATAGCCAATAGATAGCTTGCGCTGAATATAGCTGGTCGAGGCCTTACGGTCGCGCGAGACAATATCCACGGCTTGGTCAAAGAGCGTATTACCTCCTGAGCCTCCGCCCGCTAAGGTTGGATCGGATGGTCCCTCCTCGCGCTCAGTCGTAATGTCATCAAGATAGCTAGGCGCGCCTTGCGCTTTTACAAAGGCCGCAATTTTCTCGACTTCGCCGTCGGACACAAATGGCCCGTGCAAGCGGCGCGGGCGGCCTGTGCCCATAAAGAGCATATCACCATTGCCAAGCAGCTGCTCTGCGCCCTGCTCACCCAAAATAGTGCGGCTATCAATTTTTGAGCCCACACGAAAGGAAATCCGCGTTGGGAAGTTCGCTTTAATTGTCCCTGTAATAACGTCAACAGAAGGGCGCTGCGTAGCCATAATCATATGAATGCCAGCGGCCCGCGCCATTTGCGCAAGGCGCTGAACACTGCCCTCAATATCCTTTTTCGCCACCATCATAAGGTCGGCCATCTCGTCAATAATCACAACTATAAACGGCATAGGCTCAAATTCTAGCTCTTCGGTTTCATATTCAGGCTCCCCCGTTTCTTTATTATAACCCGTCATGACGGTGCGCGAAAGCGTCTCGCCGCTGGCTTTAAATTCGGCAACTTTCTCGTTAAAGCCCGCCATGTTTCGTACGCCGACCTTGGCCATTTTACGGTAGCGGTCTTCCATTTCCCGCACCGTCCATTTTAGCGCCACCACAGCTTTTTTCGGCTCGGTCACGACAGGGGCTAGCAAATGCGGCGCGCCGTCATAAACGGAAAGCTCGAGCATTTTCGGATCAATCATGATGAACTTACATTCTTCAGGCGTGAGCTTATACATCAAGCTTAAGATCATCGCATTCACGCCGACCGATTTACCAGAACCCGTTGTTCCCGCAATCAGCAAGTGAGGCATTTTTGAAAGGTCAGTCACGAAAGGCACACCGCCAATATCTTCGCCCAAAATAAGCGGCAGCGCGGCTTCTGATTCAGTGAAGGCTTCTGAATTGAGCATATCGCGCAGCCACACCGTTTCGCGGCGGCGATTAGGGAGCTCCACACCCATAGCATTGCGGCCCGGGACTACAGCAATCCGCGCAGATTGCGCGCTCATATTACGGGCAATATCATCGGATAGATTAATCACGCGCTGTGACTTAACCCCGGGGGCTGGTTCAAATTCAAAGAGCGTAACCACAGGCCCGGGACTCACCGCGCCCATCTCGCCTTCAATGCCGTAATCCCCCATAACCTTATGCAAGCTCTCAGAAGCGCGGCGCAGCGCGCCTTCATCCGTCACGGCTGAACGCGGGGGCGGCACTTTTAAAAGATCTGTTCCCGGTAGAATAAAGTCAGATCCCTCAGGGAAATGAAATTGCGGTTTTTTAGCTTTTGGCTTGCGCTTTACTTTGGGCTTAGCAGATGCGGTTGCAGCGCTCGCAGCGGCGGCGGCGGTCGCCACGGCAGCGGCCTTTTTCACCTTGCGCACTCGCTTGGGTTTGGGCGCGGTTGCAGGCTCTGGCGCGGCGCGGTAAAGATTATCAATCGAACGTGTCTCGCCAACCTCATCTTCATAATCACGTTTAAACAGCTTCATGATGCTAATGGCCATTTTATCAATGCCAATTCGGATATAGGCCCAGACCAAGCCAGCCGCATCCCAGATATCTATAAGGTCTTTGGCGACGATACCTAAGAAACGCCCGAGACAAAAACCTACGCCCAAAAAGGTGAGGAGCGCCATGATAACGCCCGCAATGGGGATATTAAAATGCTGCAGGAAACCTTTTCCGTTTAAGTAAATTCCATCTCCAATCCAGCCGCCAAGCCCGCCCGCCATGGGCCAGCTTTGCGGAATAGGAAAAGCAGAGAATGTCGCTGCGCCAAATAACACCGCGCCAGCTCCGATGAAGAATCGTCGTACGTAGCCTAGCTTTGTGCGTCGAGGGCGTTTGGTCAATAATCGGCGCAACCCGCCTGCCAGCATCAGGCCGCCGGCGAGAATACTGCCCCAGCCCAAAACTTGAAGCAGGATGTTGGCAAGGTCAGCTCCCGGGCGGCCCAGAAGATTTTGCACCCGGCCAATACCCGCCGTATCGCCCGTATGATCAAAGGGATTATAAGAGATCACGGCGATTAAAATAAACAGCCCAATCGCGCACAGCATTAAAGCTTTAAACGCGCGCACAAAGCTATTGCCAGCAGACATATTAATGTCTTCCATCAGCTCATGGGCATATCCAGCATCATAGTCTGTGGCATTGGCACTTGGCGGCATAGTTCCTCACCTTTTTATTGGATTAAAAAGTGTGAATGAAGGGCGTAAATATGGAGTTAAGAAGACTTAAGAATTTATAAATATTGTTCAAAAGGTCTCATGGCCAAAGCCCCAGCATAAGTCTAAGATATAACCATGAAATTGGATTATGATGTCATAATTGTTGGCGCGGGGCTTGTGGGCCTCACAGCCGCTTTGACCTGCGCGCATAAGCGCCTACGCGCCGCGCTGCTTGATGCACGCGAGATTGATTCACGCCCGGATAAACGCGCCTCTGCTTTAACGATAGGCAGCTATAATCTGCTGGGGCATTTGGGTTTACACAGCAAGCTTGAAGGCCGCCTCCAGCCCATGAATAAAATGCATATCGCAGATGCGCATATTGGCAAAATATCCCCTTTAGCCCTTGAGTTCATGGACACAAAAAGCGACGGGCCTACGGGCTATATGGTGGAAAATGAACAGCTGAGAGGTGCCCTCCTCACAGCGGCCAGAGACAGCGCCGCTATTGATATTGTAGCGCCAATACACATCCAAAACATCGCGCGCACCGCCAGCCATGTTACCGTCAGCTTAGATAATCAAGACTTAAACGCACCTCTATTAATCGCGGCCGATGGCCGCAATTCTAGCCTTAGAGAGCTTGCTAAAATTAACTGCCTAACAAAAAACTATAATCAAAAAGCGATTGTCACCAGTTTCGCCCATGAGAGGCCCCATAATGGCGTGGCCTATCAATATTTCTACGCCGGCGGCCCGCTTGCTCTACTCCCGCTGACCGGCAACCGTATGAGCATTGTTTGGTCAGATGGCGCCAGCGCTATCGACGCGGCCATGGCCTTGCCCGAAACTGACTTTGTCTGCGAGCTACAGCGGCGCATGAATCAATTACTGGGGGACATTGTGCTTTGCGGCCCGCGGCAAAGCTTTCCGCTCAGCTTGCAGATAGCCCAACGCTATACAGATCATCGCCTCGCGCTCATTGGGGATGCCGCCCACGCTATCCACCCGCTTGCAGGCCAAGGCCTTAATTTAGGTCTAAGAGATATCGCAGCCTTGATTGAGCTTTTACACGCGGCTAAGGGGCGGGGGCTAGACCTAGGCACGGCCCCGCTACAAGACTATGAAGCCTGGCGAATCAATGATGCAAAGCTGTTAAGCGCAACTACTGATATACTTAACCAGTTATTTTCAAACGATATTGCCCCCCTGCGCCATGCCCGCCGCATAGGTTTATCAATGGTTAACAACTTAAGCAGATCAAAGTCTGTTTTGATGAAACAAGCGGCCGGAACGGCAGGCCATACACCTAAATTATTAACCACTTAAGCAAATGAAATATATACATATTCTATATAAATCAGACTTTTTTATTAGCTCGTATTAAGCCTTCAAATAAAACTATTCAACTTACATTCATAAAAGGTCTAGTACTATAAAATTGTCTTCAGAGATGATCGACAACAAGAATTTTTAAAATTCGATGCCGGACATTGCGCCCCGTTTCGGTATCGTAGGCTCGTCACTCCTAGAGTGACGAGCCGCTTTTTTTGGCACCTTATTTTTCTAAAATGACGCCAGCCTTCACATTCAGCATTTGCGCGCGCCCTGCAAAAGCCTCAAAGAGCGAGGCATCCGTACCCGTCATGAAAAGTTGCGTGCCCAGCTCCAACAATTCCTCAATAAGCGCCGCCCGCCGATCTACATCCAGATGAGCCGCGACCTCATCGAGCAGTAATATTGGCTTCTTATCCGCCTGTGCACAGGCATGGGCAAGGGTCAGGCCGATTAAGAGCGCTTTTTGCTCCCCCGTGGAGCAATCTTCGGCGGGCATATTTTTCGCAGCGTGACGCACACGAAGGTCAGAACGATGAATGCCGCGAAGCGTACGCCCTGCTCGCAAGTCCTGAGTACGATTTTGGGCGAGGTCATCACGGATAAAAGCCTCGACATCATCAAACGATAACCCACTTTGAAACTTTTCTTCCGCCTCGCCTTCCAAAGCGATATTAGCCTTGGGGAAAATATCATCTGATTTTTCGCTCGTGCGTCTTTCAATCTCGTCAATCAGGCGGGTGACTGTCAAAGCGCGGGCTTGGGCGACAAGCGCACCTTGGGCCGCCATATCGCGCTCGAGCGCCTCATACCAGCCGACATCGTTCACACCATCGGAGAGCATGCGGTTTCGCTCTGAGCGCATTTTTTCATAACGCAAGCTCGCTATCCCGTGGCCCGGCGCGTGGACAAGGGAAAACCTATCTAGGAATTTTCGCCGGTCAGCGGCAGGGCCTGTAAAGAGTCTGTCTTGAGCAGGGGTCAACCACATTTGGCTCAATAACTGGCCAAGCTCGGCGCCGCTCGCAGACTTTCCATCAAGGCGCACCACGCGGCGGCGCGGGTTTTCCGGCACTTGTCCAATGGCGGCTTTTACATCCCCAATATTGGCAGTTACGCCCCAAGCCGGCGCAGTCACCCCGTCATATCTGCGCGCAACATCTTCTATCTTAGCGCGCCGAAGCCCGCGCCCGGGCGAGAGAAAAGATATCGCTTCTAAAAGATTAGTTTTTCCAGCCCCATTAGGCCCATAAAGCACAACAGGCGCACCTGTAAGTTCAACATCAAGTGCAGCGTAAGAGCGAAAATCCGTCAGGCGCAGACTAGAAATATGACTCACAATAGCCCGCGTGCCGCCTACTATACACGTAACGGCATCAAGACGAAGAGGGCATTAGGATCCTCAGAATCGCGCACTAAGGCGGGCGAAGCGGGGCTATCTAAGAAAAATGTCGCGTCGCGGCCTTCAATCTGGCCGGCCACATCTAATAGATATTTAGCGTTAAAGCCTATTTCCAGCGGGTCGGCGCTATAATCTACCATCAAGTCCTCATGGGCATTACCGCTTTCAGGGTTATTGACGGTTAAAGAGAGACTATCTTGCGAGAGGCCAATTTTGATGCTGCGAGATTTTTCAGCAGAAATCGTCGCCACACGGTCAACCGCATCGGCAAAAACCTTATTATCTATCGTGAGCTCTTTTTCATTCCCCTTAGGAATAACGCGCTCATAGTCTGGGAAGGTACCGTCAATCAGCTTAGAGGTCAGAACAGCTGAGCCGTAATTAAAGCGGATTTTTGCTTCTGAGATAGAGAGGGCCACATCGGCGTCCCCGCCGTCAATCAAGCGGCGAATTTCAGCCACCGTTTTGCGCGGAACAATCACGCCGGGCAGACCTTCTCCGCCCGCAGGCAGAGACATTTCGGCGAGCGCCAAACGATGACCATCTGTCGCCACAGCACGCAGCAATCCATCATGCGCATGCAGGTAAATACCGTTTAGATAATAGCGCGTTTCTTCCGTAGAAATCGCAAAGCGGGTTTTGTCGATGAGGCGGCATAGTTCTTTTGCGCCCAGCACAAAATTATGCGTAAAGCCATCCGCTGTCATTTTGGGGAAATCACCAGAGGGCAGCAAAGGCAGGGTAAAATGCGAGCGGCCCGCATCAACATCAAGGCGGTCTTCAGCATTTATTTGTAAGGTCACTTGCGAGCCATCGGGTAGCTTACGCGCAATATCGTAAAGCGTATGGGCGGGGGCTGTGATCTGACCCGGCGCACCGACTTCGGCTTCCGTGCTCTCAGAAATTTCAATATCCAAATCAGTGGCGACCAAAGTCACTTGCGAGCCTTCAGCGCTCATTAAAACGTTGGACAAAATTGGGATTGTGTTCCGGCGCTCCACAACATTTTGGACGTGCCCCAAAGCCTTTAAAAGCGCTGCGCGTTCTATGGAAAGTCTCATCGGTTACCCTAGCTCGTTATCTGTAGAAAAGAGCCTGCCCATTTCTACTGTAGAGATTCGCAGGCTATTTTGAGCATTTAACATAGCCTAACAGGCGAATTTGCCAAGGGGTTTTGAAAAGGTAGTTTGTATAAGTCTATCACCTAAAATCATTGAACTTCGCATATAATCAGGCCATATCTTACATATGCCTATCGCTCGCCTCACTCGCTCCATTTTTCGCCTCTCAGGAGAAGGCGTCGACCCTTGGTTGTCAGGCCTGATTACCAATACCCTGAGCGACGATATGAGCTTTGCCGCGCTGCTCACCCCGCAGGGCAAAATCATCGCGGATTTCTTTTTAACGCGCGCGGGTCAAGACTTGCTCATCGATACGCCTGAGAAATTTGGAGCCGTTCTGCATAAACGCCTCAATCTTTACAAAATGCGCGCGCCTATTGAGATAACCGATATAAGCGACAGCCATAATGTATATGCGATTTGGGATGGCGAAGGCGAGGAAGGCTACCCTGACCCGCGCCACGCCAGTCTGGGGCGCCGCCTTATCAGCACTGATTATATGGAGACCGAAGGCGATTATAACGCCCACCGCCTCTCCCTCGGGCTGGTCGAGAGCGCTTATGATTTTGAAACGAGCACAACCTTTCCAGCCGATGCCAATATGGAGCTGATGAACGGTGTGGATTTTAAAAAGGGCTGCTTTATTGGCCAAGAAGTTGTCAGCCGCATGAAGCGCATGACGACAGTAAAAAAACGCTTGCGCGGCCTTGTATTGGAAGGCCCCGCACAGACCGGTGATAAAATCATGGCGGGCGAGCGTGTCATTGGCGAGGTTTATCACGCGCAAGACAAATACGGCATAGGCCTTATCCGTCTTGACCGCTTCAAAGCGGCCGAGGTTGAGCCGACGATTAATAACGTCGCCGCCCAAATCATGAACGCGCCTGATGGCTCGGACAGTTAAGGCAAAGTCGCGTGGCTTACAGCGAGATTCCTGATCTTCCCCGCTGCGGATGGGTGCCGCCGACTGACCCGCTCTATACCCATTATCATGATACAGAATGGGGGCGGCCTATACGCGATTCAAAAGCACTCTTTTCCAAGCTTATCCAAGATGGGCAACAGGCAGGGCTGGCCTGGATTACTATCTTGCGAAAGCGCGAGGCGATGCTTGCTGCCTATGACGGCTTTGATCCGGACAAGCTCGCGGTTTATACAGATGCTGACCGCGAGCGTTTGCTAGGTAACGCTGGAGTTATTCGTTCTAAGCTGAAAATTAATGCCGCGATCAGTAATGCGAAAACCTTTATCAAAATGCGTGATGAAGAGAGGATAGATTTCTCAGAGTATCTTTGGGGCTTTGTCGATGGGACGCCTATCCAAAATTCATGGACGAGCTTCAAAGATGCGCCCGTAAAAAGTATCGAGTCTGAAGCGATGTCAAAAGATCTGAAAAAACGGGGCTTTAAGTTTGTAGGCCCTGTCATTGTCTATGCCTTTATGCAAGCCGTCGGCATGATCAATGACCATAGCCTTGATTGCCATGCCTATGAGCCGTGTAAAAAAGAAGGGATTTAGCCCCCTCCGCCAATGACATAATCATCGTCGACAATCGCCTCATAGGCTGACTTTGGATTACCGTTCCTATCAAAGAGCAGCGGGAAATTATTGCGCTCAACCGGCGTGAAATTGAGCCAGTTATCATCATCGAGCACGCCCCATTGTGTAACCGATTCCACGCTTGGCCGCTGGGCAAGACCATTAAATAAATCCCGCATGAGCTGCGCTTGAGCTTCTAAAAATTCAGTCGGAGCGACGGGGCCAAAATCGGGCTGGCAATTTGTCTGGCTGACCCAGCATTCGCCCGGATTGTCATAGGCGGACATATCCAGTTCTGTAATATGATTGATTAAGCCCAAAAATTGATTATCAACATCATCAATCGCCGCCAGCACCTCAGTAGCAGTGCTATTAGGCTGTAAATGCATTTGATGACCCACACCGTCAATCGGCACGCCTCTATCGATGAGACGCTGCGCAATTTCAATGAACCATGCCCGCTTTATCGGGTTCTCGGTCTCATAATCATTAAGGAATAACAGCGCATCTGGATCTGCGGCCCGCGCCGCATGAAAGGCCCAGTCAATATAATCCGCACTGCCAACCGCCTGATACCAGCCCGTATCGCGGTCTGGTCCAACACCATTTTCTCCGTCATAAATATCAACAGAAGTGACCTCATTGACAACATCCCAAACCTTCACACGACCTCTAAAATGCGTCACGACCGTTGTGATATAGTCCTCAAGACGCGCGCGAATTTGCTCAGGCGTGCCTTCATAAAAATAGTCCGGCGTGGCCTCATGCCAAACCAAAGCATGACCGCGCACTTCCATGCCATTTTCAATCGCCCAGTTTACTATCTGGTCGGCCCGCGTAAAATCATACGCGCCTTCAGTTGGTGCCAAAACATCAGCCTTTAATTGAAATTCTGGTGTTAGGCTGTTAAAGTGTGCAGTCGCGACATCAACCGCGAGATCACCAGCGTCTATTTGGAAGCTATTAAGCGCGCCACCAAAAAGAAAATTGCCATGAAACTTTGCGCTTATAGTGTTCGCAGGCGCAGACACAACAGGGGGCGGAGGCGGGCTGATAGGCGGCGTGCTAGATCCATTATTTAAAGGAAGCGCACTGCCGCCGCCGCTACCGCCGCCGCATGCCGTAAGCATAAGAACCATTGCGGCTGACATTAAAAACGCAGTCTTTTTAGCTGAAAATATAGACATAGCATCTCCACAAACTCAAATGCCAAAGACATCTGCGCCTTGGATATGCAATACATAAGCCATAGCGCTAAAAATCACTTTAAAACT
>CALKIX010000021.1 GCA_937995665.1 uncultured Hellea sp.
AATATTTTGTAAAAACTAATATTATGACCTTTTACATTATTAAAAACGCGTCTAATTAAACGCTTTCGGAGACACTCATTAGTATAATACTCTCACATACGTTGGATTGGCTCTCGCAGCTTGTGGCCTTTGATACTCGTAACGGTATGGGCGACGAAGTAGCTTGCGTGGAATTTCTACGCCAGATTTTGGAAAAGCGCAGGCCTGATAAGCTTGTTATGGAAACTGTTTCCCGCACGCGCGGAAAATCTGATAGTGCTTTTGTGCTCGCGATATGGGGCACGCCCAAGGTTCTCCTAAATGTTCATATTGATACCGTACCTAGCGGTGAGGGCTGGATAGGTGATTCGCTCTCCATGCGCCGAGAGGACGGCAAAGTCATCGGGCTTGGCACAAGTGATATTAAAGGCGCTGTCGCTTGTATTTTAGGAGTGCTCTCTATGACTGCGCCTAAAGACGTTGCTATTTTATTTTCCGGTGATGAGGAGCATGGCAGCGAGGTTATGCCCGCCGTCATCGCGCGCGGGCATTTGCGCGGCATTTCCAAAGCCATTGTTTGCGAGCCGACCTCTTGCACAGTCGGGCGCAGGCACCGCGGCATGCTTGCGCTAACGGCTAAGTTTACGGGCAAGGGCGGGCATAGCTCTTTGGCGGATGTGACCGCGCGGCCTTTGCTGGATGCGGCGCGGCTGGCCAGTGCTTGGGGCGATTATAATGATAAATATAAAGAGAAGGGTGATGCGGCCTATAAAGGGCTTTGTCTTAATATTGGTGATATTGAGAGCGATGGGTCTTATAATGTTATCCCGACCCGTTCAAAATTATGGGCCTCTATGCGGCCTCCGCCCGGTGATGATGTGAGGGCGCGCCGTGCAGACCTGCTAGCGATTGCCAAAGAGACCGCCCCGCATGCCGCGATGGACACAATTGTGGCGTTCCCGCCCTTTGCGAGCCAAGACCCCGCCGCCTTTACGACGTATTTCGGCGAGGACGCCATAGTTGATTTGCCTTATTGGACCGAAGCGGCCATGCTTTCAGAATATGGCGTGAATGTTGTGGTTTACGGACCGGGTGATGTTGCCCAAGCTCATAAGCCGAATGAATATGTAACCGAGGCGCAATTGGAAAAGGCCGCCCTAGTATATGCACGGGCCTTAACTGAAGAAGGTTTGGCGTCATGAGTAAGACTATTCGTAATACAGTTCTGCGGAGCTTGTCCGCAGTGGGCGCGACGCGCGAGGCGCAATATTATGCCGAGCTTTTCGCCGCCCAAGACGCGGAGCGTTTTGCGTTAATAGTCATAGACCCGCGCTGCCTTAAAAATCCTTTGCTTGAGTCCCTGATTTCTAACCTACGAATTTTATCAGATCTTGGTCTCTCGCCTGTTCTTTTAGTCGGCGCGCTTGATGATGACCGGACCTCCGTCAAATTTCAGGCCCAGCGCCTTGCAAAGGATATGGAGCAAGCTTCTGTAAAACCCGTTAAGCTGAATACAGCTAGCTATCAGCTTATCCCAGAGGTACGCCAGAAAGCGCGTCAGGGCCTGATTACGCTTTTGGAAATGACAGAGCGTCGCGGCAGTATGAATTTGATGAAAATTGTCTCTGAGCTAAAGCCCAATAAAGTTATTTTCCTTCAGCCTTCGGGAGGAATAAGGCAGGGCGATAGACGACTCTCTTATGTTAATCTTGACCGTATCAATGAGTCTTTGGATTTAGATAGGCTAACCGTTGGGCAACTACGCTTTATCGCTCTAGTTAAGGACCTTGTCACAGAGAAGGCTAATCAAGCCGTCTATATTATCGCGTCTCCGCTCAACCTATTGGCAGAGCTTTTTACGACCAAAGGCTCTGGCACAATGTTGCGGCGCGGGGCGAATATTAAGAGGGTGGAAAGTCTGGTGAAGCTTAAGAAGGCTGAGCTTAAACGCTCTATCGAGGACTCCTTTGGGAGGGCCTTAAAGCCTGACTTTTTGAAAAGCGATATTCACCGCGGATTTATAGAGAGCGATTATCGCGGCGGGGCGATTTTTACGCAGCTCGCCGGCTTGCCCTACCTCTCAAAATTCTGGGTAACCAAACCCGCCCAAGGCGAAGGAATTGCGCGCGATATTTGGGATGCTATGTGCACCGATATACCGGCCTTTTTCTGGCGCTCGCGCATGAGCAACCCCTTTAATGATTGGTATATGCAGAGCTGCGACGGGATGCAGATTAGCGGCGATTGGCGCGTCTTTTGGCGCGGGCTGGAGGCTGCGGAAATTCCCGGAGCGATAGTGGCCGCAGCTGCGGCCGATGATGATTTTCAGGCAAGGTAAGTTATGAGCCTTCATATTAGCTGCGTTTTTGATAGCGGAAATATCACAGTTATTGACGCGAGCGATGCGCAAAATATCCGCCTTGCCATTCGCCCTGACAATGCCTCTGATTTCTTCCAATGGTTTCATTTTCGCCTGACGGGTGCCAAGGGCCAAGCCTGCCAGATGATCATCGAGAATGCGGGAGAGGCGGCCTATACTGGCGGCTGGGAGGGCTACCGCGTCTGCGCAAGTTATGATGGCCAGAGCTGGTTTCGCATAGACGAAACCTCCTATAGCGATAGCCAGCTAAAATTTGCCTGCACCCCTGTACATAACAGCATTTATTTCGCCTATTTTGCGCCCTACAGCCAAGAGCGCCATGCCCATGTGATTGCCGAAGCCGCTTTGCATGAGGATGTGTCCTTGCGTGTTTTGGGCCAAACATTGCAGGGCCGTGATTTGGATTGTCTGTCTATCGGGACGGGCGATAAAAACATCTGGGTCATCGCGCGCCAGCACCCCGGCGAGACCATGGCGCAGTGGTGGATGGATGGTTTTCTCTCGCGCTTGTTCGATGATGAGGACGAGGCGGTCATGGAAATTCGCGCCAAGGCTCGTTTTCACATCGTGCCCAATATGAACCCTGACGGATCTTTCCTTGGGAACTTGCGCACCAATTTAGCGGGCGCGAACCTGAACCGCGAATGGGGCGTAGCGAGCGCCGAGAAAAGTCCCGAAGTCCTGCACACCATCGCGGCGATGGACGCGCACCCGCCTCATCTATGCCTTGACGTTCACGGCGACGAAGCCTTGCCTTATAACTTTATTGCGGGGGCCGAAGGCATTCCGAATTACACTCAAAAGCAGGCTGATAATCTGGCCGCATTCCTGCGCGCTTATGAAATCGCTTCGCCAGATTTCCAAACCGAGCACGGCTATCCCAAAACCGCTGCAGGCAAGGCCAATCTGACTTTTTGCACGAACTATACGGCCCACGCCTATGACTGCCTCGCCATGACGCTGGAAATGCCGTTCAAAGATAATGCCAATGCGCCAGATGCAGAATTTGGCTGGAGCCCAGACCGCAGCGCAGATCTTGGTGCGGCGGCGCTAGATGCCATGGCCGTAGTTGTGGATGAACTTTAAGCAAAATTGCGCGAATCGCTAAAAATCGGTTAGGGTGCGTCCATGCAACAATATCTCGACCTTCTTTCTCATGTAATGGATAACGGCGTAGACCGTATGGATAGGACGGGCACGGGCACGCGCGGAGTCTTTGGCTATCAAATGCGCTTTGACCTCTCCGAAGGCTTCCCGATGGTTACCACCAAGAAGCTGCACAAAAAATCTATCGTCCATGAGCTTATTTGGTTCCTCGCGGGCGATACCAATATCAAATATCTCCAAGAAAACAAAGTCCGTATCTGGGATGAGTGGGCGGATGAGAATGGCGACCTTGGGCCTGTTTACGGCAAACAGTGGCGGCGTTGGGAAGGCCCAGACGGATCCGTGATTGACCAAGTCGATAAAGTGGTCGAGGCCATTAAAAATAATCCCTATTCACGCAGACATATCGTGAGCGCATGGAACCCTGCCGATGTTGACGAGATGGCCCTGCCGCCTTGTCACTGTCTGTTCCAATTCCACGTTGCGGGCGGAAAGCTCTCCTGCCAGCTCTATCAGCGCAGCGCCGATATCTTCCTCGGTGTGCCCTTTAATATCGCCAGCTACGCGCTGCTCACCCATATGATGGCGCAGGTCTGCGGCCTAAAAGTCGGAGATTTCGTTCACACCTTTGGCGATGCCCATATCTATTCGAACCACTTCGATCAGGTCAAAGAGCAGCTCACCAGAGACCCAAAACCCCTCCCGCGCCTAAAGCTCAATAAAGACATCAAAAGCATTTACGATTTCAAGTATGAAGACGTGAAAATATTTGGCTATGAAGCGCACCCGCATATCGCAGGGAAGGTGGCTGTTTAGGTGAGTGTCTTAAACCGCAGGCGATTTTAGGACGCTTGCTTTACCCAAAAATCTCACTCCACCCGCAAAACCCTTTCCATCTTTCGCCCTTTGGCGAGTTCGTCGACGCGCTTATCCAAGTATCTAACCTGCCGCGTTAAATCGATATCAATGTCCTCAATACGGTAGCCGGAAATGACGCCTTTAATCAGGGGGGCGTTGGGGTGGAGTTTTGCGGCTTCAAAAAAGCTCTCAAAGCTAGCTCTATCCGCGATGAATTTGTCTATTTGCGCCTCGCTAAACCCTGTCAGCCACGAAATGACTTGGCGAAGCTCCTCTTGGGTACGGCGCTTTTTCTCGACCTTTTTGACATAATGCGCGTAAACCTCAGCAAAGCTCATTTGGGCGATGCGAGCATTATGTTCTGGGCTCACTTTCATAGGGTAAGCCGACATCTATCTCATAGTGCCTAGCAAGCTCGCCGCGCCGCACAGGATGAACCGTGCGCTTTGCAGCTTAATGGTAAAGCGGTTCACAGAATCGATTTTCGCATTAAGCCTTCTTCACAAATATGGTCTTTAGCTTCATTGCGCCAATGCCGTCTATCTTGCAGTCTATGTCGTGACCTTCGTCTATCAGGCGGTTGATGCGGACCTTTGTGCCGACCTTGGCCACTTTGGAGGTGCCTTTGACTTTCAGGTCTTTGATGATGGTGACCCAATCGCCCTCAGCGAGAACATTGCCGTTCACGTCCTTATAGATACGCGCGCCGGTCGTTGGCATATCGGGGTTCCATTCATGGGCGCATTCGGGACAAATTAGCAGCGGGCCATCTTCATAAACATAGGCGCAGGTGCATTCTGGACAGGGGGGCGAATCGGCCACGGCTAATTCGCGCCGCGCGTTAAGTCTTGATAGATAAGGTTCGGGTGGCTGTCGCCATTGCGGCGCGCGCGGTAGACATTCATATTTTCCAAAACGCGCTGAACGTAATTACGCGTTTCGGAGAAGGGGATGCTCTCGACCCAATCAATCGGATCAACCTCGCCCGTGCGCGGATCGCCATAAGCTTTTATCCACTGTTTGGAGCGGTGCGGGCCTGCATTATAGCCAGCAGCGGCAAGGATATAGGACCCGTCAAATTGCTCGAGCAGATCATTTAAGTGATGCGCCCCGAGCTTAACGCTGTAATCTTTGTCCGCCGTCATGCGGGAGCGCGAATAGGGGATGCGGTGCTTGCGGGCGGTGGCTTTGGCGGTGCCGTTAATCATCTGCATAATACCATATGCCTTGGCGCTGCTAATGGCATTGCCTGCAAATTCGCTTTCTTGGCGGGCAATGGCATAGACAAATTCCTTGTCAAATTGAGGCGAGAGCGATTCTATTTCTTCCACAATCGGATAGCCAGATTCCGTGAGCATAGACTGAAAGCGCGAAGCTTGCTTGGCTGCGCGCAAGGATGGGCGCATATAGCCATAGTCTTTAGAGAGCTGGGAGAGCAAGCTCAGCTCTTGGGTGTTGGAGAGCTCATCATCGAGGTGAAAAGCAAATTGTGAGAAATAACGCTCTTCGCGCACTTCGCCGAGAAGGCGCATCGCTCGCACGCGGATGTCTCCTTCAAAGCCAGACTGTATGGCGCTGGTATCGGTTTCGATGGGTAAGGAGACGAGGGAAATGCCGCCTGAGCTAACTTTATCGGCGGCGAGCTGGCCATAATAAGTGTTGGGGTAGCTTGAGGCTTCGGCGTAATAAAGCTCTGCATCGCCATTTCCTAGGCGCTCTGCCGCGCGCGCTTGCCAATAAGAGGCGCGGGCGAGTGAGACGGGGGTGGAGACGCCATTGCGCAGGGTATCAAAATGCTGAGCCGCTTTGCGCGGCTGCCCCAAATAGGTCAGGGCGAGCCATCCAGCGGAAAACTCTGCCTCGGCAAATTCAGCCCCGCGCGAGAGGCCGTGATTAAGTGATAATTGATAGGCCTCTTTGTATCTCTTCTCTTCAATGGCCCAGCGCATCATAATGCGCTTTTCATTCCATATCTTTTTCTTGCCATGCTCCGTTGCTGTCGGGCGATTTATTTGAAGATAGACGGGCAGGGCATAAGTCTTGGTTTTTTTCTTACGGCGCCAACGCGCACGCTCATATAATAGGCTTGGGTCGTTCCTTAGACTAGCGGGCACCGCCTTGATGGCGGCATCCATGCCGCTGCGATTAGCGGCAACACGAATGCGGGCATTTGTCAGCGCGCCATTGGCTTTGTCCATATGTGGGATAAGCGCCTCGGCTTTGGGGAAGTGGGTTTTGCCGAGCCAGATAAGGTGATCTACGCGCGCCGCATGGTCGGCCTGGGTCAAGCGCTGGCGGAAAGATTTGAACACTTCCTTTTGGCGGTCACGCGTCAGCTTTGACTCTCGCCATGCGAGTTTCAGCCATAAATCACCGCTTTGCGTATTACCTTGTGCATAGTGAGCACGGGCTAAAACCATGCGGCCTTCGCCAGAGACAGGCTCATTGCCGGCAAACCAGTTAATGGCGCTGGAGGCCGACACCGGACTATCAAAGAGCTTGGCCTCAGCTTTGGCGCGAATTGACGTCATGCGCGGCCAATCAGAGAGGTTTTGCGTGACGTAGGTTAAATCGCTAAGCTCTGCATGAGGATTGCGAGTGGCGGCGAGCCAGCGCAAAGTATCCTTAGCGATAGGGTCACGCAGGCGCGCTATTGAGTTATCTAAACGCGCCCATTTCCTACCCTTTGCGGCTGCAACGCCATCGCGGAACTGCCGCGCGTCACTATCGGATAAATATTCCGAAACATTTGGCACGGGGGGTTTTAGGCGAGGGGTCGGCTTTGCGGCATAGGCCAATGAGGCTAAGAGGCTGAAAAAAATAGAGAAAAACCCTATAATTATGAATTGAGTATAACACTTTAGGCGCGTTAAACGTGTGAATCGGGTAATTTCCATGCGCTTACCTTAATCTGCCGCTTGCGCCGCGCAAGAAAAGAACGCAAATAGGGCCAAATCTGACACATGTTTTTACAGTTGCCATGCAGGCAGAGGGTAAATGAAAGAAAGCGCATTATGATAAAAGGGTCTATAACAGCACTCGTTACGCCGTTTAAAGACGGATTGGTTGATGAGAAAGCCTTTCAAGACTTTATTGAGTGGCAAATTGATAGTGGCACGCACGGCCTTGTTCCTTGCGGGACAACGGGCGAGAGCCCAACGCTGACCGATAAAGAGCATCGCCGCGTGATTGAACTCTGCGTTGAAGCGGCGGCGGGCCGCGTTCCAGTCATTGCAGGCGCAGGCTCCAATGAGACGCGCGTCTCTATCGCCTATGCGCAAAAGGCCAAAGATGTCGGGGCGGATGCCGCGCTTGTTGTCACACCTTATTATAACAAGCCAAGCCAAGAAGGCATTTATCAGCATTTCAAAGCGATTTCAGAGGCCGTTGATATCCCGATTGTGGTTTATAATATTCCGGGACGCTCGATTGTTGATATTACGAACGATACCATGGGACGCCTATCAAAGCTTCCGACTGTGATTGGCTGTAAGGATGCGACGGGCGATGTCACGCGCGTGGCGGGCTTAATCGAGCGTTGCGGCGAGGACTTTATCCAGCTTTCTGGCGATGATCCATCCTCGCTGGGCCATGCCGCCCATGGCGGTAAGGGGTGTATCTCTGTGGGTTCCAATGTTGCTCCTAAAACCTATGCAGAGTTTCATAATCTTATGCTGGCTAAAGATTTTGTCGCGGCTCAAGCGATTAATCAAAAGCTGCACCGCTTGCATCAAGACCTCTTCATTGACCCGAGCCCTGCGCCCACGAAATATGCGCTCAGCCTATTTGGTAAAATGGAGCCAGATGTTCGCTTGCCTATTACGCTTTGCCGCGAGAGTACAAAAGACGCGGTTAAGGCGGCTATGGCTCTGGCGGGCGATAATGCGGCCTAATGGCTAAGCCCAAAACGCCTGACAATAACGAGCTCATCGCTGAAAATCGGCGGGCGCGCTTTAACTATGCCATAGAGGAAACTTTTGAGGCCGGTATAGTGCTGGTCGGAACAGAGGTTAAATCCTTGCGCATAGGGCAGGCCAATATTGCTGAAAGCTATGCGGCGATTGAGAACCAAGAGCTTATGCTCATCAATGCCAATATCCCGATTTACGCACCAGCCAGCCAATTCAATCACCTGCCCACGCGGCCGCGAAAGCTGCTTGTGAAACGCCGCGAAATTAGTAAGCTTTGGAATGCGACGCAGCGTAAAGGGCGCACCATTGTTCCGCTGAAAATGTATTTCAATGATACGGGCAAGGTGAAGCTGCTTATCGGAATAGCCAAGGGTAAGGACGCTCAAGATAAGCGCGAAGGCGTAAAGAAGCGAGATTGGCAACGCGATAAAGCCCGCCTGATGCGCGAGAAGGGTTAGCTGATAAAACTGCGAATATCAGCAAAGACTTTAAAGAACATGCCTTCGGTCAACCGCTTGGTATTCGTATTATAGCGCGAGCAATGATAACTTGAGTAAAGGCGCTTACCGCCTTGTAATTCATGTATTTTATGATGCCCAAAGGGGTAGTCTTTCAGTTTTAGCCCTAAAGCCCGCACTGTGTTGTCATGACTAATTTTGCCAAGGCAAAGAATGGCTTTTACCGAGGAAAGCGAGGCTATTTGATCTTTCAAAAATGGCCTGCAGGCATTGGCTTCTGCGCCTATGGGTTTGTTTTGCGGCGGCACGCAGCGCACGGCATTCGTTATCATCGCGCCTTTGAGGGTAAGCCCGTCATCCGCTGTCCCGCCATAGCTGCCTTCGCTAAAGCCGTGAGCCTCAATCGCGGTGTATAATAAGTCGCCCGCCCAATCCCCTGTAAAGGGGCGCCCTGTCTGATTGGCCCCATGCAGCCCAGGGGCAAGTCCAACGATAAGCAGCTTAGGGGCAGGGTCGCCAAAGCTTGGCACAGGTGCGTTGAAATAGTCGGGAAGCTCTTTTCGTTTTTCCAATAAAAAGGCGCGCAGACGTGGGCATAGATTGCAATCTCTATGCGGTTCTTGGAAACGCATTAACCTGGCTCCGCTTCGCCGCCTTTGGGGCGCCCAATAAGTTTATCCATATCCATAATGTCGAGGAAATCATCACATTGACGGCGCAGCTCATCTGCCATCATTGGCGGTTTGGATTTCATCGTTGAAATCACCGTCACTCGTACGCCTTGGCGCTGAAGGGCTTCCACGGCGCTGCGAAAGTCTCCATCGCCAGAGACAAGGACAAGATGGTCTATGTGGGGGGCGATAGTGAGCATATCGACAATAATTTCAGGATCCATATCGCCCTTAATCCGTTTGCGGCCATCGCGGTCAATCTGGGCTTTAGCGGGCTTGGTGATGGCGTGATAGCCATTATAGGCCAGCCAGTCTATAAGCGGGCGAATGGGCGAGAAATCATCCTCTTCAATGAGGGCCGTGTAGTAATTGGCGCGAATGAGCCGGCCTTTATTTTTAAAAAACTCTAAGAGGCGGCCATAATCTATATCAAAATCAAGGTGCTTGGCCGTTGAATAAAGGTTGGAGCCATCAATAAATAAAGCTATGCGTTCGTCAGGGTAGAAAGCCATATGGGCTCCGAAGGAAATAAAAAGTCTTAAAAGTATGTCTCAAGTCTATATCGCTCTCGGGGCTAATCTGTCTAATCCAAAAGAAACCTTTTCTTTGGCCATTGAATCGCTTCAGTTGGCTGGGGCAAAGGTTGAGATGGTGTCAGGTCTGTGGCAGAGCCCCGCTTGGCCCGTAGGAAGCGGTCAGCCCGATTATATAAATGCTTGCGCAAAGCTCTCATATGAGGGCGGAGCGCCCGACCTATTGGCGATTTTACAAAGGATTGAGGCGCAACAGGGCCGTGTGCGCAGCGTGCGTAATGCCGCGCGTACGCTAGATTTGGATATTCTGGACTTTGGCGGGGATATTCTTCACAGCGAATATCTAACACTGCCCCACCCGCGTATGCTCTCGCGGGGATTCGTATTATTTCCGCTGGCCGAAATTGCGCCCCGCTGGGCCGATCCTGTTTCTGGTAAGGTGATTTCGGACTGGATTGCGCGGCTTCCATTGGCCGATGTGGGGCCAATACAGCGCCTCGGAACTTGGCGCTATTAAGTATTCGCTGTATTTTTAAGAAACTGTCGCTCACTTTTCCGTGACTCCACGATTGTTTTTTCGTAGCTAGGTAACAAGAGAGAAGGAAGTTTTTATGAAAATTGCAGTTTTAGGCGGTGATGGTTTTGTAGGCTGGCCAACGGTGTTGCATTTGTCCGACCAAGGACATGAGGTTCACATCATTGATAATCTTTCACGGCGCTGGATTGATACAGAGCTAGGTGTGCAGTCTCTGACGCCCATGGACTCGATTCAAGAACGCTGTCGTATCTGGTATGAGCTGACAGGCCGACGTCTGGGATTCCATCTCATTGATGTGGCGAAAGATTATGATCTCCTGCGCAATTGGCTCGCGGAGCATAAGCCGGATGCTGTCATTCATTTTGCAGAGCAGCGCGCCGCCCCTTATTCCATGAAATCTGATCGTCATAAGAATTATACCGTCAATAATAACACTTCTGCCACCCATAACTTGCTTGTCGCCCTAACGGAAACAGGCATTGATGCGCATTTAGTGCATTTAGGGACCATGGGCGTTTACGGATATTCCAGTGTTGGTGCCGCAATCCCTGAAGGCTATCTAGATATTGAGATTGAAGACTTGCAAGGTGAGAAGAAGGGGCTTGAAGTCCTTTATCCGACAAAACCTGGTTCAGTCTATCACATGACGAAGAGCTTGGACCAAATTATGTTCCAGTTCTACGCGCAAAATGATGGTCTACGCATTACGGATTTGCACCAAGGGATTGTCTGGGGCACCCATACGGAGCAAACACGCCGCCATGAGCAGCTTATCAACCGTTTTGACTATGACGGGGACTACGGCACAGTTCTGAACCGTTTCCTCATTCAAGCGGCGATTGATTACCCGCTGACGGTTCACGGGACTGGCGGACAGACGCGAGCCTTTATTCACCTACAAGACTGCGTGCGCTGCATTGCGATTGCGCTTGAAAATGCACCCAAAGCTGGTGACCGCGTGAAAATCTTTAACCAGATGACTGAAACCCACCGCGTCATTGATTTGGCCAATATGATTTCAAAGATGACAGGGGCAGAAATCGCCTTTGTGCCTAATCCGCGCAAAGAGGCGGTGGAAAATGATCTTATTGTTAAAAATGATCAATTCTTGGCATTAGGCCTAGACCCTATAACCCTTGCGGATGGGCTGCTATCCGAAGTTGTTGATGTGGCTAAAAAATACGCCCACCGTATTGACCGCAAACGCGTGCCAGCAACTTCTGCTTGGACGAAGGATATTGCCGCGCGCGTCGAAACTGATCCAGAAGGTAAGCGCCTTAAATCGGTATCCTAATGGCGCTTCGCGCCGATAGTCCTGCCAAGGCCAAAAACGCTTATGTGACCTTGGTTACTAACCAAGATTACGTCTTGGGGGCTAAGGCACTCATGCGCTCCATCGCGCTGACAGGAACGCAGGCCGATAAGGTTGTTTTGCATACAGGCGCGCTGAGCCAAGAGGCTCTTGCGCCCGTAAAGCAATATAGTGTTCGCTTAATTGAGACAGAGCTTTTGCCGACCTCTCATGAATTTAACTTGCGCCATTCCCGTAAGTCCCAACACGAGGCTGCGCCTTTTACCAAGGGCGAAAAACCTAGCTTTCATACACCTTTAGATAATTTTGCTAAGCTAAGGCTTTGGCAGTTAACTGAATATGAGCACGTTGTTTTTATTGATGCGGATGCATTGATGATACGTAATTGCGATAAGCTATTTAATTATCCAGAGTTTTCTGCCGCGCCTAATGTCTATGAAGGCCTTGCGGATTTTCACCGCCTGAATTCCGGCGTTTTCACGGCTCGCCCCAATGCAGCGACCTTTGAGGACATGCTGGCAAAGCTGGACGTTGAAGACGCTTTTTGGCCGCGTACGGATCAGACCTTTTTGCAGCATTATTTTCCTGACTGGCACGGCCTACCTGTCTTTTATAATATGCTGCAATATGTCTGGTTTAATATGCCCGCGCTTTGGTCTTGGGAGGCCGTTCACATTGTCCACTATCAATATGAAAAACCATGGCAGGAGAACCACCCCAAAGCGGATAAGCTCTCACCTTTAATCGAGTTATGGCAAGACTATGCTGGGGATGGAGACATTCCTGATATTGCAAAGTTGCCAAGCCCTTGAAACTGCTGATTACAGGCGCGAGCGGTTATGCGGGCGGCTTTATAACTGAGCGGGCCTTGGCCGCAGGGCATGAGCTGATTTGCCTCTCGCGCTCTAAGCCCGATTGGGATGTGCAATGGCAGCAATTTGAGCTTGGCACGCCTGTAGATCCATTGCCCCAAGTCGATGCGCTCATCCACTGCGCCTTTGACCACGTAAAAGGCAAATATCGCGGCGGAGAAGGCGATGACCCTGAAGGCTTTATGCGCCGCAATTACGAGGGCTCTGTTACACTATTTAAGGCCGCGCAGCACGCTGGCGTACAGCGGATTATATTTCTATCCTCTCGCGCCGTTTATGACGGAACTCCGATGGGCACTAGACTCACCGAAGATATGGCGCTGTCCCCAACCAGCCTCTATGGGCAGATGAAATATCAGCTTGAGCAGGCTTTATGGGGCATGGAAGGCGTGGTGACGACTAGCCTGCGGGCTACAGGCCTGTATGGGGCCTCAAAAGTGGGCGGCTATCATAAATGGAATGCGCTTTTTGAGCAATTTGCTGCTGGCGAGGCGATCGCGCCGCGCTGCGGGAGTGAAGTGCATGGTGATGACCTTGCTGCTGCTGTCGAACTTTGCCTAACAGCCTTCCTTTATGAGGTCGATAAGCGTGCCTTTAATGTCTCGGACATCATGCTTGATAGGCAAGATTTGCTAACGGCCTATGGCACGCACAAAGGGCTCAACATAGCGGTGCCTGCGCGAAGTGAGTCGCAGCCTAATGAGATGGATTGCACGCAGCTTTGCGCTTTAGGCTGGTCAGCGCGCGGGCCGGCGGGTTTAAACGCCTTTCTTGCCGGCTTGTGCTAAAGAGAGCGCTTGCATTCATGATGAATTCTAGGTAGTGAACGCCCAAATCAGGCGGCTTATGTCGCCTTTCATGCTTTGGAGTATCCTATGGCCCGCGTTACCGTTGAAGATTGCGTCGAAAAAGTCCCGAACCGTTTTGACCTTGTCCTTTTAGCTTCGCACCGCTCGCGCAACATCTCTGCAGGCTCTGCCCTGACTGTTGACCGTGACAATGATAAAACACCTGTTGTCTCACTTCGTGAGCTCGCTGAAGAAACACTCGATCTTGATGATCTTCGCGAAAGCCTTGTTGTAGGTCTACAGCGCGTTATCACGGATGATGACATGCCTGATGAAGTTGAAGAAGCGCCGCTACTTAATCTTGAGCACGGCGAAGCGCAGCCGCAAGCTGAGATGTCAGAGCAAGACTTGCTTCGCGCTCTACAAAGCGACCGTGACAACGATAATTCAAGCCGTTTCTAGGGTATTGATAAAAAATCGTAACATTGGCCGCTTTAATGCGGCCTTTTTTGTAGCCGCATTGTATAAAGCGCTTATATTAGGATTGTGAATAAGCCCGTAAATATCAATGCTGCTTTACCAAAAAAGGGACAAAGCTATCTTCGCCAGTTTGAATTGGTGGATATGGTGCGGGCTTATGACCCTTCGGTCAATGAGGCCTTGCTCAATAAAGCCTATATTTTTTCAGTCAAAGCCCATGGCGAGCAAAAGCGTCATTCGGGTGATCCCTATTATGCTCACCCGATTGAGGTGGCGGGGATTTTGGCGCGGCTACATTTGGATGTGGCGTCTATTTGCACGGCATTGCTCCATGATGTGCTCGAAGACACTGACACGACCTATGAGGAATTAGCGGAAGAATTTACGCCCGAAATTGCCGAGCTTGTCCAAGGCGTAACCAAGTTAGGCGAGGTTGAGTTGCCCGTTGATGCGACTAAAGAGCAGGCCCAGGCCGAGAATTTCCAGAAATTCGTTCTTGCCATGAGTAAGGATGTGCGCGTGCTCTTGGTGAAAATGTGTGACCGCCTCCATAATATGCGCACCTTGCAACATCACCCAAAGGCTTCATCACGCGAGCGTATTGCGCGCGAGACGATGGACATTTACGCGCCGCTTGCGCGGCGGGTCGGTGTTGACCGTATTTGTTCTGAACTTGAAGATTTATCTTTTCGGCACTTAAACCCTTCTGCTTATGAGAGCATTTCAAAGCGCCTTGAGACATGGCGTTCTGACCAAAACATTGCGATTTCTGAAATGTCGACAAACTTGCGCAATATGGTTGATGAGTTTGGAGTCGAAGCACGAATTTATGGGCGCGAAAAACGTGCCTTTGCGATTTGGCGAAAGCTACAACGCCAAGGGATTTCTTTTGATGATGTGGCGGATATTTTTGCCTTTCGTATTATTGTTGGCAGTGTCGAGGATTGTTACCGCGTACTAGGGCTTCTTCATTCGCGTTATCGTCATGTGGCGGGGCGCTTTAGAGACTTCATCTCTGTGCCTAAGCCCAATGGCTATCGCTCGCTCCAGACGACTATTCTGTCTTCAGATAATCGCCGTATTGAGCTGCAAATTCGTACAGAACGTATGGAAGATGTGGCCGAGCGCGGCGTGGCAGCGCATTGGGCTTATAAAAATAACTCCTATGCCTATGATCCTGAAAAGGCCGAGGCGAGCGGGGGAGATCCTCTGCGCCGTATTCGCCCGCTTGTCGAGATGATGGAGCAGAGCGGGGATGCTGATGAATTCTTAGAACACGCCAAGCTTGAAATGTTCACCGATCAGGTCTTCACGTTCACGCCTAAGGGTGATTTAATTGCTTTGCCGCGCGGGGCGACGCCGCTGGATTTTGCCTATGCGGTTCACACTAAAGTCGGTGATACCTGTATAGGCGCCATCATTAATAACCGCGAAGTCCCGCTACGCAGGCGCCTCGCTAATGGTGATGTTGTGAAAATCATTCGCGGGGGAGAGCCTGAGGCGCCCGCGGGCTGGGAAAATATAGTTGTTACGGGTAAAGCCCGTTCGGCCTTACGGCGCTTAACGCGCACAGGCGAGGCTGAGGAATTTCGACGTATTGGCATGATGCTGGCCGATCATGCCTTTGCGCGTGAGGGAAAAAATTTCAGCGAAACACTTTTGCTTGATACGCTTAAGCGGCTCAATTTTGATACGACTGAAGACCTTTATGAAGCGCTTGGAAGCGGCCATATTTCGCTTAGAAATTTTATGGCGGCCGTCTTTCCTGGGCGCGAGGCCACTGAAACTTTCAAAGAACTCTCCAGCCGCGATATAATTGATGATGCAAGTGCTCAGCTCTATATTAAAGGTGAGGGGCTACGCGCGGGGGTCTCAATACATTTGGCCGATTGCTGCTCACCTATTCCCGGGGACCGGCTTGTCGGCTTTCAAACAGAGGGGCGCGGGGTCGCTGTCCATGCAATACACTGCGAAGTTCTCGCGACATTAGAAGATGACCGCTGGCTTGACCTTGGATGGCGCCGCGCGGCAGCCCATACGACATCGACAGGGCGTATAACTGTGACGTTGGAAAATGTATCTGGCGCGCTCGCCGATGTTACTAAAATTATTGGCGAGGCGGGCGGTAATCTTTCTCATGTGAGAACCTTAGAACGCAGCACGTCTATTTTCGAAATGTTGTTTGATGTTGAAGTCAAAGATAATCGTCACCTAATACAAATTGTTGCGGCTCTGCGCGCGAGCGCCTATGTGGTTTCCGCAAACCGGACTCGCGCTGAGTCTTTTACCCCAGATGGATATTAGATATGAATACGGATGAAGTTTTAGATGTATTTCGTGAAGCCGGAGCTTTGCTTGAAGGGCATTACATATTGTCATCAGGCCGCCGCAGTCCTGTGTTTTTACAAAAAGCCTTTATTTTCAAAAATCCAGTTTTGACAGAGAAGCTCTGTAAGGCTTTGGCGGATAAGGTCAAAGCGACTTTAGGCGAGGCGCCTGATATTATTGTTGCGCCAGCCATGGGCGGGATTATTCCGGGCTATGAGACGGCGCGCCACATGGGGCTAGAGTCTATCTTTACCGAGCGCGAGAACGGCGAATTTGTACTGCGGCGCGGCTTTTCGCTAAATGCGGGTCAAAAGGTTTTGATGGTCGAAGATATTGTCACGACGGGGCTGTCTTCGCGCGAGTGTATCGGCTCGATTGAAGCTAAAGGCGCGAAGGTGATTGGCGGGGCTTGTATCTTTGACCGTTCAGGCGGCGCGTCAGATATTGGCGTGCCTTTAGTCAGTCTTGCTTCGAGAAAATTCCCAGATTATGACCCCGAAGATTTGCCAGCTGAACTGGCCGCAATGCCAGCAGTAAAGCCGGGTAGCCGAGGCCTGAAGTAATGAATAAAGGCCGCTTACGGCTGGGTGTGAATATAGATCACATCGCGACTGTGCGTAATGCGCGCGGCGGCGACCACCCTGACCCCGTGGCTGGCGCTTGGGCGGCTATACAGGCTGGTGCTGACGGTATTACTGCGCATCTACGCGAGGATCGCCGCCATATGCGAGATGATGATATGGTGCGGCTTCAAACACTTTGCGCGAGCGAGAATATTCCGCTCAATATGGAAATGGCCGCGACGGAAGAAATGCGCGATATCGCGCTAGGGCTTAGCCCGCACGCGATTTGCATTGTACCCGAACGGCGCGAAGAACGCACTACGGAAGGTGGACTGGATGTTGCGGGACAGCATAACCGTCTTGTTCCGCTTATTGCAGATCTGGCGAATAATGGTTCGCGCGTTTCTCTTTTTATCGAGGCCGTGTCTCACCAAATCGAAGCGGCTGCAGCTACAAAAGCCCAAGTGGTAGAGTTCCATACAGGTGCTTATGCTTACGCGATCGATGATGGGGATAAGCAAAAAGCAGACGCTATATTACAAGCGCTCAAGGCTGGGGCCAAGCAAGCTCATGCGCTAGGCCTAGAAGTGCATTTTGGCCATGGACTTACTTTTGAGAATGTAGAACCTATAGCCGCGATTGAAGAGGCCATGGAGCTGAATATTGGGCATTTCTTGATAGGGGAGGCCATCTTTATGGGGCTGGTATCCGCCATTAAAGAAATGCGTGATATTTGCGATGAGGCCCGCTGCTCATGATTATCGGCATTGGTACAGATATTTGCGACATTAGCCGTATTGAAAGCTCTATTGAAAAATTTGGCACGCGATTTATAGAAAAAATATTCACTCCTTTTGAGCGAGATTATTGCGAGAGCAAGTCTGCCAGCGGTTCGGCCTATGCTAAGCGATTTGCGGCTAAGGAGGCGATTGCGAAAGCTTTGGCCACTGATAATTCTGGCGCCTTGCCTTGGACGGATGTGGAAGTTAGGAATGACCCCTCAGGACGGCCAGTGGCCAAGCTTTATGGCAAAGCCTTAGAACGGCTTAAATCTATCGTGCCTGACGGCAAGGCCAATGTGCATTTAAGTCTGTCTGATGACTACCCTTATGCCGTTGCATACGCCATAATCGAAACGCAACAAATGGAATCGCTAAGTTAATGGTTAAATCAAAGACTAAAGAAAAATCCAATAAGGAAAAAAGCGAGAAGGCCGTCAATCCTTTTATGGAAACGGTTTCAACCGTGGCTTGGGCTTTGGGTATAGCTTTAGTTTTGCGGACTTTTCTGTTCCAGCCCTTCCACATCCCTTCCGGCTCTATGCTCCCAGGTTTAATGAAGGGGGACTATGTAATCACGACGAAATATTCTTTAGGCTATGGAAAATACGCAGCGACACCTTTGCCTTTTCCGGTCAAAAATGGCCGACTTTTTGAACGCGAACCTGCGCGCGGGGACGTCATTGTTTTCCGCCCCGAAGGCGAGACGAAGAACTTTATCAAGCGCCTAGTGGGTTTGCCCGGAGACCAAATCCAAATGCAAAAGGGCCGTCTTTTCCTCAATGGCTCTGCGGTAAGCTCAAAAATTGTCGGCGAAGAAAAATTTACAAATGGCTTTGGAAATGAGGCGCTTGCAGAGGCTTGGCAGGAATCATTTGGCGAGGCCGAGTCGCATATTGTTTATGACGCGCTTAAAAATGGCGGCGCTGATAATACCTCCACCTATACCGTCCCTTCGGGTCATTATTTTATGATGGGCGATAATCGGGACTATTCAGGTGATAGCCGTATTTCTGTTGCTCAAGGCGGGGCGGGTTATGTGCCAAGCGGAAACCTAATGGGTAAAGCCGAAATTATCTTACTATCGGTCGATGATGACTTTGTCTTATTCAAACCTTGGACGTGGTTTAATATGCGCGGGTCTCGTTTCTTTAAAGCAATAAAATGAGTGCGAAGTTTCGCCGCCTCACAGGGCTTGAAGCCCGTATTGATTATAGCTTCGCCGATAAGGATTTAGGGCTGCTGGCCTTAAGGCATAGCTCTTATGGGAACGGGCGGGTTAAAACTTTTCATAATGAGCGCCTCGAATTTTTAGGCGATAGAATTCTTGGCCTTATGACGGCTGAATATCTATATCGCCATACCACTGATGATGAGGGAGGAATGGCGCCGCGCCTCAATGCGCTTGTGCGCAAGGAAACCTGCGCGCGTGTATCTCGCAGCTTTGGGCTTGGCGAAGCGTTGGAAATGTCGCCTTCGGAAGAGAAACAAGGTGGACGTGATAAAACGTCTATATTGGGTGATGCCTGCGAAGCGCTGCTTGCGGCCATATATTTGGACGGCGGCTTTGAGGCGGCCCAAGCCTTTTATGACAAGCATTGGAGCGGAGAAGTTGAAGCTATTCTTAGCCGCTCTGCCAAAGATCCTAAGACGAGCCTGCAAGAGAAAGCTACCGCGGCCAATTATAGCGCGCCTATCTATGACGTTGTAAAGCGTAGCGGTCCTGATCATCGGCCATTATTTGTGATTGAGGTTAGCGTTGAAGGCTTTGGCAGTGCACAAGGCACTGGTAAATCAAAAAAAGACGCCGAAAGATTTGCGGCGCTCCATCTGTTAGAGAAATGGCCAGAATGACATCTTCCTCCAAGACAGCGCCTTTAAAAACAGCGCCACTGACCCATGCCGGATTTGCTGCGATTATCGGCGCGCCCAATGCGGGTAAGTCGACTCTTACAAATGCATTGGTGGGCGAGAAGGTGTCTATTGTCACACATAAGGTTCAAACTACTCGCTTTCAGGTGCGCGGCATTGCAATGCTTAGCACAGCGGAAGACGTTGAGGCGCAAGTGGTTCTGGTTGATACGCCTGGCATTTTTGCGGCAAAGGAAACAGACCGCTTGGCTAAATCAATGGTTCATGCTGCCTGGACGGGCGTGGGTGAAGCGGAAGCGATTGTCCATGTCGTTGATGCGCCCGCCCATCACCGCTATCACGAGGGCACCGGTACGGCGCAAGACCGCCTCTCGGTTGAAGATACGAACCGTGTGGCCAAGGGACTTAAGCGCCGTGAGCAAAAGAACGTTATTTTGGCGCTCAACAAAATCGATGAAATACCACATGATTTACTCCTAGCGCAAATTCAAACTTTTAATGAGCTAGGCATTTATGACGAGATTTTCTTAATCTCTGCGCTTAATCTTGATGGGGTTAGCCTACTGTCTGAGCACCTTGCGGGCTTAATGCCTCAAAGCCCGTTTCTCTATCCGCCAGACCAAGCGGCAGATATTCCTTCGCGCTTGATGGCGGCGGAAATTACGCGCGAGAAGATATTTTTACGCCTCCATGACGAGCTGCCCTATGCCTCCACTGTCGAGACTGAAAAATGGACACGTCAAAAGAATGGCGACATCCGTATTGACCAAGTCATTTATGTACGCCGCGATAGCCAAAAGCCGATTGTGCTAGGCAAGGGGGGCAAGACTATTAAAGATATTGGTGCCGCCGCCCGCCGCGACCTTCAGGAATGGCTAGGCTGTAAGGTGCATTTATTCCTTTTCGTGAAAGTCCGCAGTAATTGGCAAGACGACAAGGCGCGATATGCCGAAAGCGGCCTCGAATTTGACGTTTAGCTCATATGGATTGGACATCTGAAGGCTATATCTTATCTGTTAGAAAACACGGCGAAACCTCCGCGATTATTGATGTCCTGACCCCCGATAGAGGACGTCATCTTGGGCTTGTACGTGGCGGAGTGTCGCGCCGCGCGCGTCCCGTCTTGCAACCTGGCAATAAGGTCAAGCTAAGCTGGCGCGGCAGGCTGTCTGAACATTTAGGCACGTTTAGCGTTGAGCCTTTGACCGCCCGCGCAGCTGAGCTTTTGGATGACCGCTTCTCACTGGCGGGGCTTAACTCTGCCTGCGCCGTTGCGCGCGAATGTTTGCCAGAGCGCGAGTCCCACCCCGCGGTTTATGCCGCCTTTGAGGTACTGCTCGCTAATCTGGATAATCACGATATCTGGCCAGCTCTTTATGTGCAATGGGAAGCAGGGCTGCTTAGCGCTATGGGCTATGGGCTAGATTTACGTAGCTGCGCCGCGACGGGTGGAAATGATAATTTGATCTATGTATCACCGCGCTCAGGTCGTGCGGTCAGTGCCAGTGCAGGGCAGCCCTATAAGGATAAGCTGCTTGCTCTGCCGTCCTTTATGATGGGCGAGCCTATGGCGTCTCGAGAGGATGTTGAAAACGGGATGGCGTTGACGGGTTATTTCCTAGAGACGCGTGTGCAATGGGGCGTGAATAAAACCTTGCCCGAAGCGCGGGCGCGAATGATTGAGCAACTGGCAAAGCTCTAAAAATAGCGCTCCTCTGATTCTATTTGCGAATGTGCGATCTATACGGGGCGGTAAATTAAAGAATTGTTCACATTGATTAATAGGAAAGCTTCAACATATTGCTCGTAACGTTGGGCTGATGAGTAGGCAAATATGAAGTCTTAGGTAAAGATGGGCCGTGATTTCATAGGGGATGAGCATGGCACTGCTGAGTTTATTAAAGCGTTATAAAAGCAATCAAGAAGGCGGCATGGCTGTTGTCTTTTCTGTCGGGCTTCTTTCTACATTTATGCTTATGGCAACAACGATGGACCTCATGTTGCTTAGAAATTCCAAAGCAAAGCTACAGCTCATGGCAGATACCGCTGCGCTACATGCGGTAAAGAGCTATGACGGAGAACAGAATAAAGAGGAGTTCTTCTCGTCATTTTTAAACGCCGTATCTATTTATGACTCGAATATTGAATCCGTGGAAACGCGTTTTATTTCTATTGAACAAGATGAGGGCAAGGTCTCTTTAAAAGCCAAAGTCACGGCGCCCATTAAGCTAACATTTTTGCAGGGTGTCTTTAAATATGATACAGTATCCGCCTATACGGAAGCAGAAGCTGGCATTGAAAATATTGAAATTGCTTTAGTCCTTGATATCTCATCTTCGATGAATGGCGCGCGAATTACCGAGGCGAAAAAAGCGTCAACA
>CALKIX010000022.1 GCA_937995665.1 uncultured Hellea sp.
CGTGAATAAATCTGTCTATATCGTCGCCGTAGAAAACTCTGGCGATCATCTCGGGGCGCAGCTCGCCGCTGAATTAAAACTACTTAAGCCCGATATGGAACTAAACGGTATTGGTGGGGCGGCTTTGGCTGCAGAAGGAATTATATCTGACTTAGATATTGAAGGGCTTGCAATATTAGGGTTTATCGAAGGTCTACGACAATATCCCATGATTTTGAAAAGAGTGCGGCAAAGCGTAGACGCCATTATGACGCGCAATCCTCAAGCCGTTATCCTTATCGATAGCTGGGGCTTTATGATACGTGTGGCTAAAGGACTTAAGGCGGCTGGTTATAAGGGTAAAATAATAAAATATGTGGCCCCACAAGTCTGGGCGATGCGAGAAGGGCGAGCAAAGATTCTCGCACACTATGTCGATAATCTTTTGACGATTCATAGCTTTGATGCGCCCTATTTTACCAAATATGGCTTGGATATACGTTATGTTGGCAACCCGATTTTTGATACGGGGTATCGCAGCGGGAATGGAGCGGCATTGCGCCTGGAAATAAGAGCCGTCAAAGATACGCCGGTCATCTCTGTGTTTTTAGGGAGCCGTCTCTCTGAGCTTGAAAGGTTAGGGCCAGTATTTGGACGTAGCATTGCAGGGCTTAAATCTCGTTATCCTGACTTGCGTTTCATAAGTCCTGTTTCTGAAAGCCTATCCGGTCATATCGATGAGGCAGTGGCGCAAAATGAGGGCCTAAGCGAAATCTATTTCTTGCCTGAGTTCCGAAAGTTGGATGTTTTTGCAGCAAGTGATGTTGCCCTGGCTTGCTCGGGTACGGTGACAACGCAACTGGCTTGTGCAGGTGTTCCGAGCCTTGTAGCATATAAGCTAAACGCGCTGACTTATATCGCTGCGAAGTGGCTCTATAAGCCAGATTACATTTCTATTGTGAATATTGCGGCCGATGAGGCACTAATGCCTGAATTCGTGCAAGCTGAGGTTAGGGCAAATGCGCTTATAGAGGCGGCGGCTCATTATCTGGACAATCCATTTGAGCGCAAAGTGGCCTCAGCGCGTCTATTATCACAAACAGCATATATGCAATGCAAAGGCGGCTCCGCGAGTGAGCGGGCCGCCTTGAATGTTTTGGATATAATCTGCGCTTAGCGCTTGGATAGATCCACATAGTCGCGAGCTGGCGCGCCTGAGTAAAGCTGACGCGGACGACCAATACGCTGGGTAGGGTCTTCGAGCATTTCGTTCCACTGTGAAATCCATCCTACAGTCCGTGCAAGCGCGAATAGCACTGTGAACATAGATGTCGGGAAGCCAAGCGCTGAAAGAACGATGCCAGAGTAGAAATCGACATTAGGATAAAGCTTCTTTTCGACGAAATATGGGTCCTCAAGTGCGATTTTTTCGAGCTCTTTAGCGACGTCCAGAATTGGATCTTTAAGATCAAGCTCTTCAAGAACATTGTGTGCCACTTTTTGCATGACGCGAGAGCGTGGGTCAAAGTTCTTATAAACGCGGTGACCAAAGCCCATAAGGCGGAAAGGGTCAGATTTGTCTTTTGCGCGGGCTATGTATTCTGGAATACGGTCGACAGTGCCAATTTCACGAAGCATATTCAGGCAAGCTTCATTCGCGCCGCCATGTGATGGGCCCCAAAGACAAGCGATCCCGGCAGCTATACAAGCGTAAGGGTTCGCGCCTGATGAACCAGCAAGGCGGACTGTTGATGTCGAAGCATTTTGCTCGTGATCAGCATGAAGGATAAAGATTTTATCCATTGCATCGACGATTGTCGGGCTAACTTTGTATTTCTCCGCAGGAACAGAGAAGCACATATGTAAGAAGTTCTCTGCATATGAGAGCTCGTTATTTGGATAGACGTGCGGTTGCCCGACGGAGTATTTATAGGCGCGCGCAGCGATTGTTGGAAGTTTCGCAATCAAACGGTGCATCGCAATATTACGGGCCTGATCTTCGGTAACATGAGCTTCATCATGATAGAAGCCAGACATGGCGCCGACTGTTCCGCAAAGCATCGCCATAGGGTGAGCATCGCGGCGATAGCCGTGGAAGAAGCTTTCAACTTGGTCATGCACCATCGTGTGACGCGTGATGATATTCGTGAAATAGGCGTTTTCTGACTGGCTTGGAAGTTCGCCGTGGATTAAGAGATAAGCCACTTCAAGGAAAGTTGATTTTTCAGCGAGCTGCTCGATAGGATATCCGCGATAAAGGAGCTGTCCTTTGGCACCATCAATGAATGTTATCTGAGATTCTGTTGAGCAAGTCGAAGTATAACCTGGGTCAAATGTGAAATGACCAGTGTGTTTGTGTAGGGCGCGGACATCAATACCTGGGGCGCCAAGTGATCCCTCATAGACAGGTAGGTCATAGCTTTTACCATCGAGGGTAATTTGGGCTGTGCCCGACTGTTTAATCTTATTTTTCATAATGCTGTCATTCCTTATAAAATTCGCCGTCTATAACATCGGTTAGGCGCCCTAGTGTCTCTTGCTTCCCCAGAAGCGCGAGAACCCATGATAGGTCCGGTGAGGGAGTACCGCCGGTCAGCGCCGCTCTAACGGGCTGTCCAATTTTGCCAAAGCCAATATCATGCCGCGTTGCATAATTTTGTAGTAGTGTCTGAATAGACCCTTCACTCCATTCCGTGCCTTCTAATGATTTTAGTTCATTTGTCAAAGCCGATAAGTGCGTCATGGCGTCGGGTTTGCGCAAAGGTTTGGCCGCTTTGCCAGAAATCTCTAACGGGCGATTCAGAAGAAGGTATTTGGCTTGCGCGGCCAGCTCTTTTAAAGTTTTTGCACGGGGTTTTAGAGTTGGTATGGCGGCGAGGACTCTGGCCTTTAAGGCATCGTCCAGCGGGCCTTGATTCTCTTCCTCGATAAACGTCATGGCAAGGTCTAAAAGTTCGGCGTCATTCATTCGCAATATGTGTTGGCTATTGATGTGATCCATCTTGTCAAAGTCAAGACGGGCAGGGGCGGAGTTGATGCCGCCTAAGGTGAAGACTTTTACTATCTCATCGTCGCTGAAGAATAATTCTTGGTCACCATGCGCCCAGCCTAGCTTGAGCAAGTAATTGCGAAGCCCGCCAGGGACATAGCCAATATCTCGATAAGCTTCCGCCCCAAGCGCCCCGTGGCGTTTCGAGAGTTTCTTACCGTCCGGGCCATGGATAAGCGGCACATGCGCCCAGATTGGAACATCCCAGTCCAGCGCTTTATAAATTAAGCTCTGGCGCCCAGCATTGATGAGATGGTCATCCCCGCGCACAACATGTGTGATACCCATATCATGATCATCCACCACAACAGCCAGCATATAGGTTGGTGTTCCATCAGCGCGTAGCAGTACAAGGTCATCAAATTCTTTGTTTTGCCAGATTATATCCCCTTGGACGGCATCAGAGATTTTCGTCTCGCCATCGGGAACGCGGAAACGTACAGTGAAGGGCTTTTCGAGCGCTTCTGTTTTATCACGGTAAGGACTGCGAAAGGCCGTGCCGTATTCGCGGGCCTCGGCGCGCAGGCTTTCGAGCTCCTCTGGAGTGGCATAGCAGCGATAAGCTTTGCCGCTCTCAAGCAGAGCCTCTGCGGCCTTAATATGGGCGGGGGCATTTTTGCTCTGATAAACAATCTCGCCGTCATAAGACAGGCCCAGCCAATTAAGCCCGTCTAAGATTGCCTGCGTCGCCGCATCCGTCGAGCGGGCCTTATCTGTGTCTTCAATCCGCAGGTGAAATTCGCCGCCCATATGCTTGGCAAAATAATAATTAAACAACGCCGTTCGCGCGCCGCCAATATGCAGAAATCCTGTTGGCGAGGGGGCGAAGCGCGTAATTACTTTGGCTGTTGTCATAAGGGGTAATTTGCTTCTAAGTTTAAGGTCAGGGGTTGCGGGGGTCTATCTCATAAGATGGCGGAAAATAACAGTATAAAGCGTTCCTTTTGGGAAATTATTTTCAGGGGGTGGCGCGCGCCTTTTTATCAGTCATTTGACTGGGGCGTGGCTTATTTTGCTGTTGGGATTGCTATTTACTTTGCGCTACCTTTCGAGCCGGATTGGAGATTGTCGCTTGGGATTAGCATTGCCTTAGCCGCGGGGATGTATTGGGCTTCGCGTTTAGACTTAAGTATATATCCTTTTCTATTCGCTATTTTTTTAGCCATGCTCGGGCTTGGACGCTCAGCGTGGCATAGCGCAGCAAGCGTAACGCCGCAGCTTCCTGGCTACGAGCGCAGTTATGAGGTGACGGGCTGGATTGAAGCGATTGAGCAGTCCGGTTCGGGGCTGCGCTGGCGAATACGGGTTAAAGAACTCTCTGGCGTAGACCCCGCGCAAACACCACCGCGCGTGCGGATTAAGGCCAAGACCGAAGGGTTTTTGGCAGGGGACGGCGTTCGGGTACTCGCCATTATAGCTCGGCCTCCGGGGCCGGTGGTGCCGAATGGTTATGATCCTGCGCGCAGAGCCTTTTATGAAGGCCTTAGCGGATATGGTTTTGCCATCGGCACGCCAGAGGGAGTCATCGTGAAAAGCCAGAGCTTTGAAGAGCGCCTAAAGCGCGGCTGGGTGCGTTATCGCTATGGCTTGGCAGAACGCATTCGCGCCGCTGCGCCGCCTGAGACAGCAGGATTGCAAACGGCGCTGCTCACGGGGGTGCGCAGCTACATTCCGCGCGAACAAACAGAGGCGCTCCGTACGGCGGGGCTAGCCCATGTTTTGGCGATTTCAGGACTTCATATGGGATTGCTCGCGGGCGGGAGTTTTTGGCTCGCTAGCCTGTTGCTGTCGCTTATCTCGCCGCTCTCGCGCCGTATAGATGTGCGTAAGCCTGCCGCGATTATCGGCGCGCTGGCGGCGACGGGCTATCTGATTTTGTCAGGGGCGTCCGTGGCCACGCAGCGCGCTTTTATCATGGCGATTATTGTCTTTCTAGCAGTTGTACTTGACCGCCGCGCTTTCTCGTTGCGCTCTGTCTCAGTAGCTGCGCTAATTACGCTTATCTTGCATCCTGAAAGTCTTATTTCAGTCGGCTTTCAAATGTCCTTTGCCGCTGTGGCCGCGCTCGTAGTCGTCTACCGTGCGTGGGAGGCGAAGCGAGGTTATCGCCCGCGCGGCGGGCTTTGGGCGCGCTTTCGCTATGGGCTATCGACTTTGACCGTGACAAGCTTTGTTGCGGGACTAGCCACGGGCGGATTTGCGGTGCTGCATTTTAATCGCATTGCGCGATATGGCTTGCTTGGGAATGTGCTGGCCATGCCGATATTTACTTTCGTCGTGATGCCAGCGGCGCTTGGCTCATTAATTGCCATGCCTTTTGGCCTTGAGAAAATACCACTCGTGGTAATGGGAGCGAGCCTTAGCGTGATGCTGTCCATTGCAGAATGGGTGGCGCAGCTCCCCGGCGCGCTTGTGCATATTGCGGCTGCGCCGCCTTGGGTAATTGCCATGCTGGGCGCGGCTTTTCTGTGTCTGACCCTTGGGCAAGGCGCGCGGCGTATCTTTGGCTTGGCGCTAACGGGGCTATGTTTCATAGTTTGGAGCCAAACCAGCCAGCCCGATATGCGGATTTCAGATACGGGGCAGGTCGCCTTTTGGGGAGAGGTAGAAGGGACAGACGCAGCTAGCGGTAAAATCCTTTTTGTCGGGCGCAAGCGTTCTGACCGCTATGGGCGGGAGCAATTTATGCAGCGCGCAGGGCAGGCGGGCAGTGATATTCAAAGCTATGAAGATAGCCTTGCGCTCTGTGATGCGCTGGCTTGCCGTTTTACCGTTAAAGGACAACAAATCTCTGTTGTCAGCCATCCATCCGAAGTGCCTGAAGAATGTGCGAGCTCCGCGTTGATTATTCTGACCAAACGCGAGGCCGGCCCTGTGGCAAGGCGCGGCTGCGCAGGGATATTACTTGATGAGCGGGTTTTTCTGACCCAAGGCGCGCAGGACGTTTATATCAGCGCGTCGGGCATAGAGCTGCGCGCGTCTAAGACCATTGCGCGCGCTGCGCGGCCTTGGGCTAAGGCGGGTCAGTAAGGCGGGGCTAGAGAGCCGCGCGTTAGTGGTACTTACGGACAAGCCCTACGAGGATGCCTTGAACTTCAACGCGGTCAGGGCCGAATGTCTTAGTCTCGAAATCCTTATTTTCCGGTATTAAATCAATGGATTGGCCGTGTTTGTAAATGCGCTTTAGCGTGGCTTCTTCTTGGTCGACAAGCGCGACAACGATCTGGTTGTTACGCGCCGTATTCGCCTTTTTCACGATGACAATATCGCCGTCCAAAATACCCGCTTCAATCATCGACTCGCCTTCAATTTCCAGCGCGAAGTGATCAGGGCCCATCATATTGGGCGGCACGGATATCATATTATAGCTATCTTCAATCGCAGCAATCGGATTACCCGCCGCGATTTTGCCCACAAATGGCACTTCATATTCGTCATTGGCGGCGACGGGCGCGGGGGTAGGGACGGAATTGGCCTCTGTGGGCAGTTTTAAAACTTCCAGCGCGCGGGCTTTGTTAGGTAAGCGGCGAATAAAGCCGCGTTCTTCGAGGGCCGTAATTAAGCGGTGAATACCCGACTTACTCGCAAGGCCCAAAGCGTCCTTCATCTCGTCATAAGAGGGCGGAACCCCCGTGGACTTAATCTTTTTATCAATGAGTAAAAGCAGGTCTTTTTGTTTTTGCGTCAGCATGTGGAATCACCTTGAACAAAGTAGCAACATTGACTTTGTTCTATAGATGTTCTTCTTGTTGTCAAGGGGGTGAATGGCAATCCCTATTACTTGTAGATGAGCCAGCCCGTTGACTCATGATGATGCTACTTATATGTAATTCTTATGAGATTAATCCTTGATACATTATATTGTTGTAATGTCGTTGTTCTATGATGAGATGAAG